>NZ_JBXVPZ010000244.1:0-14250 GCF_057961495.1 Streptomyces sp. P5F9
GCGGGGCGTCACCGGGATCGCCGTCGACATGGGCGACTCGCTGGGCAGCCCGGCCACGATCACCGCGACGGCGCGGCCCGGGCCGGTGGTGCAGCTGGGTGGCACCGCCGAAGTCACGGGCGGCGTACGGCTGCCGTAGTCGGCCCGGGCCGGCCTGAGCGGGGCCGATGAAGTCCGGTGAGGTACAGCGGCCCCTAAGGGGCGCGGGGCTGTATCGATATGCGGCTCCGCCGCGTGAGCGCGACCAGCCACGACGGACCCGCGGACGACGTACCGGACTCCAGCGGAGTGCTCAGCTCGCCCGGACCCTCGCCAGCACCTCGCGGATCAGGTCGGCGCTGATCGTGAAGTGGCCCCGGGCGATCTCCTCGGCACGCTCGGGCTCGCCCGCGGCGATGGCCTCGTACAGGGCCTTGTGGTCCTCGCCGCCCTGGTGGAAGTGGGTCTGTTCGCCCTTGCCCCAGGGTTCGACCGGGAAGCCGAGGCTGATCCGGGCCAGCAGGTCCTGGCTGAGCATGACGATCTGCGGGTTGCCCGTGGCGGCGCGGACGGCCCGGTGGAAGGCGCTGTCCGCGGTGTGCGCGTCGCGCTGGGTGCTCGCGGAGAGGTAGGCGGACAGGGCGTCCCGCATCGGTTCGAGGTCCTTGCTGCTCCGGCGCCGGGCCGCCGTCGCGGCGACCATGCCCTCGACCAGGCCCCGCAGGTCGAAGAGCTGCTCGAACTCCTCCCACCGGGGCAGCAGCGTGTGCCGGACCGCGGCGGCCGTCGACTCGGTCCAGCTGTCGCGGACGTAGGTCCCGCCGTTGCGGCCGCGGCGGATCTCGACGACGCCGACGGCCTGGAGGCGAGCGACGGCCTCGCGCACAGTGGGGCGGCTGACCCGCAGCAGACCGGTGAGTTCGCGCTCGGCCGGCAGCCGTTCGCCGGGCAGGAAGTCGCCGACGGCGATCGCGGTGAGCAGCCGGTCGGATACCTCGTCCACCGCCGAGGCCACCCGCACCGGGCGCAGCGCGGAAGTCGGGGAGCCGCCGAGGAGGACACGGTCGAGGACGCGCGAGAACTCGTCCCCCGCTTCGGATGCCTCAGGTACGGATGTCAGCTGTCCTCCCCTTTCGGTGCCGCTTCTGTAAACGCGGGCGGGCCACGTGAACTCGTCGTTACGTCTTGCCCAGCCCACGCTAAAAGGTCTTGTGCGCTGACCTTTTACCCAATCACCATCACAGCCATCCGTCACTTCCTTTTCCGTTTCCACCAGAGGCCGACTCGCGTCCGGCCCGCCTGGGAGGCCCTCGCGTGGCGATTCCCGAACCGAATCACACCGGCACCGTCGACTTCAACGGCCATTCGACCTGGTACCGGGTCACCGGCGAACCCGGCAGGACCCCCTTGGTCGTCCTGCACGGCGGACCCGGCGCCGGTCACAACTACACGCTCAGCATCGCGGGCATCGCCGAACAGGGCCGCCAGGTGGTGCACTACGACCAGCTCGGCACCGGGCTGTCCACCCATCTGCCCGACGAGGGCGCCGACTTCTGGACCGTCCAGCTCTTCCTCGACGAACTCGACAACCTGCTCAAGGAGTTGGGCATCGCCGATGCCTATCACCTCCTCGGTCAGTCCTGGGGCGGCATGCTCGCCGCCGAGCACGCGGTGCGCCGGCCGGCCGGGCTGCGCGGGCTGGTCATCGCCAACTCCCCCGCGTCCATGGAGCTGTGGCTCGCGGCGGCGGCCGAACTGCGCGCCGCGCTCCCGCCCGAGGTCCAGCGGACCCTGCTCGCCCACGAGGCGGCCGGGACCACCGACCACCCCGACTACCTCGCCGCCGAGCAGGTCTTCAACGAGCGCCATGTGTGCCGGCTGATCCCCAACCCGCCCGAGGTGCAGGCCACTTGGGAGAACATCGCGGCCGATCCGACCGTGTACCACACGATGAACGGGCCGAACGAGTTCCATGTCGTCGGCACAATGAAGGACTGGTCCGTGATCGACCGGCTGCACCTGGTCGAGGCACCGACCCTGCTGGTGTCCGGCCGGTACGACGAGGCGACTCCCGAGACCCTGCGCCCGTTCGCCGATCACATCCCCGACGTGCGCTGGCACATGTTCGAGCGCTCCAGCCACATGCCGCACGTCGAGGAGGAAGAGCTCTACCTCCGGGTCGTGGGCACCTTCCTCGACTCCACCGACTGAGCCCCTTCGGCCCTCCCCCGGCCGACCCGACAGCCCTTCCTCCGACTGGAGTTCCCTGGATGTCCCGCAGCACGAGACGAGGCGCGTTCGCCGCCGCCACCGTCGCCCTCGCCCTGACCACCGCCGCCTGTTCGTCCTCCGACAGCGGCTCCTCCGCCGACGCGAGCACGTCCGCGTCCTCGTCGACGGCCGGCTCCACGGCCTTCCTGCCGCAGCACAAGGGCGGCACCCTGAAGCTCGTCGCCCACGCGGCGGCGGGCAGCTTCGATCCGCAGGTCAACTACACACTCCAGTACTGGCAGTTGTACCAGTCGATGTACGACGGGCTGCTGTCCTTCAAGAAGATCGGCGGCCAGGAGTCGTTCACGGTCGTCCCGGACCTGGCCGCGGCCATGCCGAAGGTCACCAACGGCGGGAAGACGTACACCTTCACGCTCCGCAAGGGCATCACCTTCTCCAACGGCAAGGCGCTGACCACCGACGACGTGGTGGCGTCCTTCCAGCGCATCTTCAAGGTCTCCAGCCCCACCGCGGGCACCTTCTACAACGGCATCGTCGGCGCCACCGCATGCCTCAAGACCCCCGCGTCCTGCACCCTCAAGGGCGGTGTGACCGGCGACGCCACGGCGAACACGGTCACCATCAACCTCACCGCGCCGGACTCGGAGTTCCCGTACAAGCTCGCCGTCCCGCACGCCAGCATCCTGCCGAAGGACTCGCCGACGAAGGACGCGGGCACAAAGCCGCTGCCGACGACCGGCCCGTACATGGCGGCCTCCTACGACCCGAACCGTGCGCTGAAGCTGGTGCGCAACCCGCACTTCAAGGAGTGGTCGCGGGAGGCCGAGCCGCAGGGCTACCCGGACCAGATCGACTACACCTTCGGGCAGACCGTCGAGTCCGAGGTCACCGCCGTCGAGAACGGCCAGGCGGACTGGATGTTCGACCCGCCGCCCGCCGACCGGCTCAACGAGATCGGCACCAAGTACACGTCCCAGGCGCATGTGAACCCGCTGACCGCGTTCTGGTACGCCACACTGAACGTCAACTCGGCCCCGTTCAACAACAAGTTGGCGCGCCAGGCCATCAACTACGCGGTCGACCGGTCCGCCGTGGTGCGGCTGTACGGCGGCACCAACCTCGCCTCCCCCGCGTGCACGATCCTGCCGCCGGGCTTCCCCGGGCACGTCGACTCGTGCGACTACACCAAGGGCGGCGGCAAGACCTGGACGGCCGCGGACCTGGCCAAGGCCAAGGCGCTGGTGAAGAAGTCCGGTACGGCGGGGCAGGCGGTCGGCATCGTCGTGCAGGACGACGACGTCAACAAGTCGATCGGGCAGTACCTGCAGAGCCTGCTCACCCAGCTCGGCTACAAGGCGACGCTCAAGCCGCTGTCGGCAAACATCCAGTTCACGTACATCCAGAACACCAAGAACAAGGTCCAACTCGCCCTGACGTCCTGGTACCAGGACTATCCGGCGGCCTCGGACTTCCTCAACGTGCTGCTGTCCTGCGCCGCGTTCCACCCCGGCAGCGACTCCAGCATCAACATCTCGGGCTTCTGCGACAAGGGCATCGACGCGAAGATGCAGACCGCGCTGAAGACCGCGCAGACCGACCCGACGGCGGCCAACAAGCAGTGGGGCGCCATCGATCAGGCGGTCATGCAGCAGTCGCCGGTCGTCCCGCTGATCAACCCGAAGATCATCGACTTCACGTCGAAGCGCCTGGGCAACTACAGCTTCAGCAAGCAGTTCTACATGCTCGTCGGCCAGACGTGGGTCAAGTGAGCACCACCGCACCCGAGTTGGCCACCGCCGAGGCCCGGCGCTCGCCGGGCCCCTGGCGGACGGCCGGCGCCGACCTGCTGCACAACAGGTCGGCACTGGCCGCAGCCGTCGTCCTCTTCCTCGTCGTGCTGGCGACCTTGTGCGCCCCGCTGTACGCGCACCACATCGCCCACACCGACCCCTTCCAGTCCCATGTCTCCGGCACCACGGTCGTCGACGGGAAGACCGTGCCGGTGCTCACCCCGAGCAGCACCGGCCTCGGCCTCGGCGTCACCCCGATCGGCCCGACCTGGGACCCCGCGCACTACTTCCTCGGCGCCGACAACCAAGGGCGTGACGTCATGGCCCGGCTGCTCTACGGCGGCCGGACGAGCCTGTTCATCGGCTTCACCGCCGCCCTGCTCACCTGCGCCCTCGGTACGGTCGTCGGAGTCGTCGCCGGGTACGCGGGCGGGGTGATGGACGCCGTCATCTCCCGTGTCCTGGACGTCATTTGGGCCTTCCCCGTGTACCTGCTCGCGATCTGTCTCTCGGTCGTCCTGCTCACCGACGGGCTGCACCTCGGCCCGCTCACCGTCGAGGCGGGGAGTCTCTGGCTGCCCGTCGCGATCATCACGGCGATCTATGTGCCGTACATCGCGAGGCCGTTGCGCGGGCAGGTGCTGGTGCTGCGCAACAAGGAGTACATCCAGGCGGCCATCGGCTCCGGGGCACCGACCGTGCGCATCCTGCGCCGTGAGGTGCTGCCGAACGTACTGCCCACGGCGATCGTGTTCGTCCCGCTGATGACCGCGCTGGCCATGCTCACCGAGTCCGCGCTGTCCTTCCTGTCCGTCGGGGTCCAGCCGCCGGACGCCAGTTGGGGCACGATCATCGAGGACGGCCTCGGGCTGCTCTACACCCGGCCCGCCGTGACGATCGCGCCCGGCCTGCTGATCGCGCTGACCACGGCGGCCCTCAACGTCCTCGGCGACGGCGTGCGCGACGCGCTCGACCCGGGCGCCCGGCTGCGCGGAGGGGTGTGACGGTCATGCTCCGGTTCATCGTCAAACGCTTCGCGTCCGCCTTGCTGGTGATGTTCGCGATCAGTGTGCTGGTCTTCCTGATCTTCTTCGCCACACCGGGAGTCGACCCCGCCGCCCGTATCGCGGGCCGCAACGCCGACCCGGCCACGCTCGCCCAGGTCCGGCACTCCTTCGGCCTCGACCGCCCCATGCCCATCCGCTACTTGCTGATGATGCGTCACCTGCTGATCGACCGCGACCTGGAGTCGTTCGTCAACCGCGGCTCCCGTGTCATCCCGCAGATCGTGCAAGCCACCCCGGTGACCCTGTCGCTCGTCATCGGCGCCGCGCTGATCTGGATGACGGCCGGGATCATCATGGGCACCGCCGCGGCGGCCCTGCGCGGCAAGGCGGCCGACCCGCTGATCATGCTCGTCGGCGTGGTCGGGGTCTCCCTGCCGGCCTACTGGCTCGGCGAGGTCGTCAACCTCATCACCCAGAAGCAGCTGCACAGTTCGGTGTTCTCCTGGGTACCGCCACCGGGATACGTGGACCTGAGCCACTCCCCCGGCCAGTGGGCCCTGCACCTGCTCTTCCCCTGGCTGACCCTCGCGCTGCTGTACGCCGGCATCTACGCCCGGCTGCTGCGCGGCGAGGTCGTCAGCGCGCTGAACGAGGACTACGTCCGCACCGCGCGCGCCAAGGGCCTCTCCGAGCGGCGCATCCTGATCCGGCACGCCCTGCGCTGCTCCCTCATCCCGATCGTGTCGCTGTTCGGCCTGGACTTCGGCGCGTTGGTGGGCGGCGCCGCGCTGCTCACCGAGGTGGTCTTCGGCCTCCCCGGTATCGGCAAGCTGACCTTCGACGCCCTGCAGAACCTGGACCTTCCCGTGATCATGGGGACCGTCCTGTACGCGGCGTTCTTCGTGGTCCTCGCCAACGCGCTGGTGGACATCCTGTACGCCCGACTCGACCCGAGGGCCCGCCATGCCTGACCAACCCCTGCTGGACGTACGCGACTTGAGGGTGTCCTTCCGCACCCGCCGAGGCTCCGTCACCGTCGTCGACGGTCTGTCCTTCTCGGTGTCACCCGGCGAAATCCTGGGCGTCGTGGGCGAGTCGGGCTCCGGCAAGAGCGTCTCGATGCTCGCCGTACTGCGCCTGCTGACCAGTCCGAACGTGACGGTCGAGGGCGAAGTCCGCTTCCGTGGCCGGGACTTGCTCACTCTTCCCGACAAGGAGATGCGGGCGGTACGCGGCCGGGAGATCGCCATGGTCTTCCAGGACCCGATGACCGCGCTGACCCCCGTGTACACGGTGGGCTGGCAGATCGCCGAGCAGATCCGGGCGCACGAGAAGGTGTCCCGCAAGGAGGCCCACACGCGTGCCGTCAGCCTGCTCTCCGACGTCGGCATCCCGGACGCGGCCTCCCGCGCGAACGCCTACCCGCACGAGTTCTCCGGCGGCATGCGCCAGCGCGCGGTCATCGCGATGGCCCTCTCCTGCGGCCCCGCGCTGCTGATCGCCGACGAGCCGACCACGGCGCTGGACGTCACCGTCCAGGCCCAAATCCTGGACCTGATGCGGGAGTTGAACACCCAGGGCTCGGCGGTGGTCCTCATCACGCACGACATGGGCGTCATCTCGCAGATCGCAGACCGGGTGTTGGTCATGTACGGCGGCCGGGCGGCCGAGGAGGGCCCGCGCCGGGCGGTGTTCCACGGACCGCGGCACCCGTACACGTGGGGGCTGCTCGACTCGGTGCCCCGGGTGGGCGGGCCCCGGCTGCGGCGGCTGCCCACCATCGCGGGGATGCCGGTGGCGCCGGGGAGTCTGCCGGAGGGGTGCGCGTTCGCGCCCCGGTGCCGGTTGCGGCACGAACGGTGCGAGGAGCGGCCGGTGTTGAGAACGGGTTCGGTCTTCGAGCCCGGCGCCGACCTCGGTGACAGCGCCCACCGCGACGCCTGCTGGCTGCCCGAGGACGACCGCGCCTCCCTGCGCCTGACCTCGCGCGCGGCGGCGACGGACGTACCGGACCTGGAACGAGAGGCGACACCATGAGCGCGCTGACGACGTCGACCGAGGCGCTGCTGCGCGCCACGGACGTCACCAAGCACTACCCCCTGCGCGCGGACGGGCTCTCCCCGCGCCGCAAGGTGCTGCGGGCCGTGGACGGTGTGTCGTTGGAGGTGCGCGCCGGTGAGACGCTCGGCATCGTCGGCGAGTCGGGGTGCGGCAAGTCCACGCTCGGCCGTTGCCTGGTGCGGCTCACCGAACTCACCGGTGGCCGGGTCGAGTTCGACGGCCGGGACATCAGCACCCTGTCCACGCGGCGGCTGCGTCCCGTCCGTCCGGGCATGCAGCTGGTGTTCCAGGACCCGCAGGCCTCACTCAACCCTCGCCGTCGTGCCGGGGACATCGTGGCGGAGCCGCTGCTCGTGCACCGGTACGGTGACGGGGCCGCCGTGCGCCGTCGGGTCGCCGAGCTCTTCGACGTCGTAGGGCTGGCGGCGGCCCATCTGGACCGGTATCCGCACGAGTTCTCGGGCGGGCAGCGGCAACGCATCGGGATCGCGCGGGCGTTGGCGACGAACCCGAAGCTGATCGTCGCCGATGAGCCGGTGTCCGCGCTCGATGTGTCCATCCAGGCGCAGGTGTTGAACCTGTTCGCCGATCTACAGGAGGAGTTCGCGCTCACCTACGTGTTCATCGCGCACGACCTCGGTGTGGTCCGGCATGTGTCGGACCGGATCGCGGTCATGTATCTCGGGGAGATCGTCGAACTCGCCGAGACCGAGGCCCTGTACAAGGAGCCCGCGCATCCGTACACGCAGGCGCTGCTGTCGGCCGTACCGGACATCGACGACGGCACGTTCACCGACGAGGTTCCCCGGGAGCGGATCGTGCTCACCGGGGAGGTGCCCAACCCGGTGGACAAGCCGACGGGGTGCCCGTTCCGGACCCGGTGCCCTTACGCGCGTGAGCGCTGTGCCGTGGAGCGGCCCCGGCTGACGATGACCGCCTCCGGCCGTCACACCGCCTGCCACTTCCCCTTGATCGACTGAGGGTACGGCGGGCGGACCCTGCATGATGGCCCGTATGCACCTCCGCATCGACGCCGTCGACCTGCCCGGCCGTACCTTCCCCGCCCCCGCCGACAAGCCCGTCTCGACGTACGACGACGTCCATGTCGCCGTGCAGCGCCGGGACCGGCCGGCTGAACTCCTCGACCCGCAGCCGGGGGACGCCGCGTCCGCGACCTGGACGCTGGAGTGCACTGCGGAGGCCACGCCGGACGGCATCGTGGTCACGGGCCCCTATGTGCAGCACCGGATGGGTCTGCGGTTCGTCTATCTGTCGTGGGGGACGGTTGACGCGGCCGGTGTCTTCACCATGTTCCGGCGCGCCAAGGTCATGCTCGACTCGGTGCCGGACGACGTCCTGGCCACCGCCGCAGCCGACGGTCTGCTGGTCGGGCGGCTCGGTCTGACCGACGCGAACGGCGGCCCGCTGTGTGCGCGGGTGGATCCCCCGCACATCACCTGGACCGCCGAGCGCGTCGTATAGCGCCCGTCAGGACGCCGAGTCCTTCTTGTTCGTCGCCAGCCGGTACGCCTGGGTCGGGGTCATCGCGACGCCGTTCAGGCTGACCGTCTTGTACGTGCTGACCTTGGCGCAGGACTTCGACTGGTCGGCGGTCGAGGCCTGGGCGTTGGAGGTGGCCGCCTTGGTGTCGGCGGGGGCCGGGGACGAACCGCCGCCGGGGTATGTCGTGCCGCTGGGCCAGTCCGTGCCGATCACCAGGGTCAGGCCGGTGCCGGTGCCCTGCTTGAGGTGCGAGGAGGCGAGGCCGATCGCCTTCGCCACCGTCTGGGCCTCGGCCTTCTGACCGGTGCCGTAGGTGAGCGTGGTCGTGGTCGCGCTGACGGAGGCGTTGCCCGTGGTGGTGTCGGAGCTGAAGCCGCCGTCTATCAGGGAGGTCGCGACCGTGGAGGCGCGTCCGCTGATGCTGGTGCCGTTCTCCACGGTCACGGCGATCTGCGCGGTGGGTACGGCCGCCGCCGTGGCGGTCGCGGTGGCCGCCGAGGACTTCTTCCCGGACGAGGTGGTCAGCGACTGGTCGTTGGCGATGGTCGCGAACAGGCTCTTCGCCGCCGTGGCCGGCACGACCCGGTCGGCGTTGTTCGGGTCGGCGCCGGTCTGCATCGTGGTGAACGTCATGCGCTTCGTCGGGACCTTGTCGAGGTCCGCGGCGAGCCCGATGAGCTTCTTGACGGTGCCGAGGCCGGTGTCCACGGTGAGCGCCTTGGTGGCGGCGTCGGCCAGGTTGTAGACCGCCGTGGGGTCGGTGAGCGTGCCGGCGCTCTTGAACTTGCGGATCATCGCGCTCAGGAACAGGTGCTGGGAGACGGTACGGCCGAGGTCGCTGCCGTCGCCGAAGCCGTGCCGGGAGCGGACGAACTCAAGCGCCGCGTTGCCCTTGAGGGTGTGGGTGCCCTTGGCGAGCTTCAGGTGCGAGTAGGTGTCGTAGACGTCGGCGTCGACGCACACCGAGACACCGCCGACCGCGTCGGACATCTTCACCACGCCGGAGAAGTCCATCTGCACGAAGTGGTCGATGGTGATGCCGGTGAGCTGGTGCACGGTCTTGACCTGGCACTCCTGGCCGTACTGCAGCGCGCTGTTGATCTGGCCGTAGTAGCCGGCCGTCGACTGGTTGCTGTCCGGGTCCTTGCAGGCGGGGACCTGGGTCATGGTGTCGCGCGGGATGCTCATCACGGTGGCGTTCGAGCGGTCGGCGGAGATGTGCACCACCATCTCGACGTCCGCGTTGCCGTTCCCGGTCTGCACGCCGGTGGTCGAGCAGCCGCCGCCGAGCTTGCAGTCGGTCGCGCTGCTCCGGGCGTCGCTGCCCATCACCAGGAGGTTGATCGGTGTACGGCCGAAGGCGTCGGCCTTCTCCTTGCCGCCCGCGCCGTCGTCGATCGCAATGCTGTTGATGTTGCCGTTCAGGTGCTCGTAGAACCACCAGCCGGCACCCGCGGTCACCATGATCAGCACCGACAGGGATATCGCGCTGATCTTCAGCACCCGCCTGCCGCCCGGGCTCCGCTTGCCGCGGCGGCGCGAGGCGGCGCGGCCGCGTGCGCGGGATCCGCCGCGCGGGGCCCGCCGGGCCGCGGCGCGGGCGGCGGCCCGGCCGCCGGTCGGCAGCGGTTCGTCGGCCTCACCCGCACGCGGCCTGGGCACGCCTCGTGTGCGGCTGCGCGTGGCATGTCCCACGGGGCCGTCCCCGAGGTCGGTCATCTGGCACTCCCACGTACGGTCGGGCCGTTCAGGCCGTTCGATGCTGCGGCCAGGGGCGCGCGGCCGTGTCGGGTCGGGCGAGGCGGGGGTCCGCTCTCTCTTGCGTGGTTGCGCAATATAACAATCTCAGATGAGAACCCTGTAGGGCCTTTCTCATTTACGGGATATCCTTTTACGTCAAACTCGGTCAACTGATCGGAATCCGTGCGCTGGTGATGGTCATCGGGGTACCGGTCACGGCGATGAGACAGAAGCGCGGATGCGACCCTCCCGGCACCCGCCGCACACCGCCGGGCGGCTTCACGACGTACGTCGCGGAGGCGTGCGGGGCGAGGCTCGCGGGGCCGCCGGAGGCGGTCCACCAGTCGGAGGCGCCCTGTCCGAGGCGGCTGGCGAAGTGGGGGGTGAGCCGGGTGCCGGTGATGTTGACGACCCGGACCGTGAGACCGGTGATGTCCAGGTGGCCGGACCGCTCCGCGAAGCTCGGTGTGACGTTCATCCGCAGCGGCGGCGCACTGGCCGCCGCGACCGTCGCGCACACCACGGCGGGCGTGACGAGTCCCACCGCGAGGACGGCCTTGGCCCGGTGGCCGGTGATGTGCGGGATACGGGGCTGCCAGGCCGAGGCGAACGCGGAGGCCGGGACGGTGGCGGCCGCCGCGAGCCACAGCGGGGTCATCATCAGGAAGTAGCCGTCCTGGGACCGGGTGGCGAGGTAGAAGCTCAGCCAGGGCAGCACGGTGATCGCCGGGCCGAGCCGCCGTACGAAGAGCAGCGTGGCGGCGAGCAGGCCGAACAGGAGCAGCAGGCTGCCGTAGGAGTAGTAGTCGAGGTGCCTGCTGCCCGCGGTGAAGTAGTAAGAGATCCCCATGAGGCCCTGGCCGTGCAGGATCGCCTTCTGGGTGAGCGGGAGCAGCAGGCCGTGCAGCCAGGTGGGGAAGTCCTGGGTGGCGAAGTAGGCGTTGATCGCCGCCCAGGTGAGGGCGGCGGTTCCCGTGTAGCGGGCGATCACACCGAGGGCGAGCCGAGGGCCGAGGTCGCCGCGGCGGACGGCGTGGAGGCCGATGAGGAGGAACGGCGTGAGGAACCAGGCGAGTTGCTGGGTGGCGCAGGCCGCGCCGAGGCAGACGGCCTGCGTGACTCCGGGGAGTCCGAGCCGGCCGCCGGCGCCGGTGTCGGGCCAGCGGACCACCACCGGGACGAGGAGCGCCAGGGCGAGGACGGCGGGGTAGCCGGAGTAGGCGTAGCCGGGCAGGAAGCCGAAGCCGAGGCACACGGCGGTGGCGCCGGACCGCCAGGGGGCCGGGAGCAGCCACCACAGCAGGACGGCGCCGCCGAGCAGCGCGCCGGTGGTGACGAGGGTCGCGGCGGCCGTCGAGTGGACCACGGCGTGGACGGGGGCGGCGAGCAGCGCGGTCAGGGGTGGATAGCCGTAGGTGTAGTCGGCGCCGCCCGCCATGGTCTTCGTGATGCCGACCGCCGAACGGTCGAACAGCCACGGCCAGGGCTGGCCGTAGATCGGATGTCCGTGCAGGATCTCGTGGGCGGCCTGCGCGGTGAGCACGCCCTCGTCGGTGCCTGCGTGGTTGAGCCAGTACCCGCACAGCACCAGCACGACGGCGAGCAGCAGGACGCCCGCGTCCACCCGGGTCAGGGCCCGCCGGGTGCGCGCGGTGAGGGCGAGGACGCCGGCGACGAGTATCCCGGCGTAGCAGACGGAGATGATCCCGGCGACGGGCGGATGGGACGTCATCGCCCTCGTCCAGGCGTCACGGGTGCCGATGAACAGGCTGATCGCGGCGATCAGCGTCATCCCCCGGTGCAGTTGCTGCGGCACTGCGGGCTCGGTCGCCGGCGGCCGTGCCGGCAGCGGCCCCGCCACGGCGGGCGCGTCACGCCGCCTCAGCCGCAGACCGCCGCCGGCACGGGGACCGTCATCCATGGCGTCCTTCTCCTCGCTCCGTCCCCGTCGGTCGGCAGTTCACTCCGGGGCAACCTCCACTACACGTCGTAGAGGTGAAAGGAGCCGACGAGGTTCACCGGGGGAAGGAAAGAGCTGGGGAAGAATGTGCCGACATACGGGGCGGGTCGACGCGTCGGCCGCCGCGAAGTGGAAGGCGTTCCTCAAGAGCCGGGCCCGCAGACCTCGTTGCTCGCGCGCGGGTGATGTGGTGGCCGCCGGCATCGCCGCACCGGACGGGCGCAGCGGCCTCGGCGAGCTGCGCACCCCCGTGATCGACCCGTCGGACCGGGGCGTGAATCCAGCCACCGCGGGCGCACCGTAACTCCCCGACCTCTTCACACGGTTGGGGCGGAGACGCGCCAACTCCCCTGCCCGTACGCCGTCTTGCAGGGCGAACTTTGCGGCATCAGCAGACGACAGTCGCGCCAACTCTGGATTTCCGGTGCGTTGCGAGATGCGGCAAATAGGTCCTATGCCGCGTAACCAGAGCCCGATCTCTTCATAGGAACCACCAGAGAACCGTTTCAGCAGGCCACGTTGGGCGTCAGACGTGACGTGATTACACCGCATTAAGGATGGTGGCGTAGGGTGGCTGACCGTTAACTGTCGCATTCCTTAACGGACTTGACGGTTAATGAGCGCTGCGCGCCGTGTGTCCCACCCGGTTGATCGAGAGGACTCCGATGCCCGAAATCCCCTCCTATGCTGTGCCCTCGGAGCCCGATCGATTGACCGGATCGAGCTCCGCGCGAAACAGACACGCCCGGTCTTCCATCCAGGACGGACCGTCGGATTCGGCCACTCGGTCGCGCACGGTCCGGCTCGCCGTACTGCCCGCCGCCGCGATGGCGATCCTCGCCGCCGCCGTCGTCCTGGTCGTGCTGCGCACGCAGAGCGGCTTCGCCGACGGGACGACCTGGACGGTGCTCGCCGTCGCCGCCGTGCTCGGTTGCGGAATCCTGTTCGCGGGCGTGCGGCTCGGGCGCAGCGAGGCCGCGGGGATCTCGCAGCAGTACGCGTCGCTGCGCCGTACGGTCGCCACCGGGCAGGCCGATCTGCAGGACGTGCTGCAACGGCTGGAGCGGGGCGAGCCGGTGGAACAGGTGCCGTTCACGCACCAGCCGCCGTCGGGGACCGACCCGCTCGGCAGGCTGACGTACGAGATAGGTGTGGGCCTGTGGCAGGCCCGTACCGTCGTCGCGCAGACCGCGCAGCTCGCCCGGGCCTCCGCGCCGGACAGCGAGGAGCGCGTCGAGGTCTTCGTCAACCTCGCCCGGCGTCTTCAGTCCCTGGTGCACCGCGCGATCAACATGCTCGACCAGCTGGAGAACGAGGTCGAGGACCCGGAGCTGCTCAAGGGCCTCTTCCACGTCGACCACCTCGCCACCCGCATCCGCCGCCACGCGGAGAACGTCGCCGTCCTCGGCGGCTCGGTGTCCCGCCGGCAGTGGACCCGCCCGGTGACGCTGACCGAGGTGTTGCGTTCCTCGATCGCCGAGGTCGAGCACTACTCCCGGGTCAAGCTGGTCCCCCCGATCGAGGGCACCCTGCGCGGCCACGCCGTCGCCGACGTCATCCACCTGCTGGCCGAACTCGTCGAGAACGCCACGACGTTCTCCGAGCCGCAGACCCAGGTGCTGATGCGCGCCCAGCGTGTGACCGCCGGACTCGCCGTCGAGGTCGAGGACCGCGGACTGGGCATGCCCACGCAGGAGCAGGCCCGCATCAACACCCTGCTCGCCGAGCCCGACCGCATCGACATCAGCAAGCTCCTCGCGGACGGCCGTATCGGCCTGTACGTGGTGTCCGCGCTGGCCCGCAGGCACGGCATCGCGGTCCGGCTGCAGAGCAACATCTACGGCGGCATCCAGGCCATCCTGGTCATCCCGCGCGGCCTGATGGGCGACGAGCCCGGCGAGATAACCGCCCAGGCGCAGTACCAGGAAATCGCCGACATGTCCCGCCCGGCCCAGGCCGCCCCGTCCCCCCACCAGGC
>NZ_JBXVPZ010000245.1:0-14207 GCF_057961495.1 Streptomyces sp. P5F9
CCCCGAGCCCCCGCGCCTCCTTGGTGACGGCCAGCCGCCCCAGGGACCCCACGGCCGGGTCTCCGCCGGTCTTGGCCGCAGCCGCCTCGCCGTACAACAGCCGCCCGGTCCCGAGCGGCACCCCGTCCTCACGCACGGCCAGCACATGCGTCGCTACGGCGTCGTACGCGTCGTACTCGATCTCCTGGGGCACGCCCTGCTCGACGACGAAGACCTCCTTGCGCACCGCGAAGCAGGCCTCACGGTCGGCCGGGTCCTCGGCGACGCGCACCGCGTACGACGACGGACTCATGCGTACGTCTCCTCGCGCACCAGGTCCAGGGCCTGCTGAAGGTCGTCCGGGTAGCCGCTCTCGAACTCCACCCACTGGCCGTCGGCCGGGTGCTCGAAGCCGAGCCGGACGGCGTGCAGCCACTGGCGGGTCAGGCGCAGCCGCTTGGAGAGCGTCGGGTCGGCGCCGTAGGTCAGGTCGCCCACGCACGGGTGGCGGTGGGCCGCCATGTGCACGCGGATCTGGTGAGTGCGGCCGGTCTCCAGCTTCACGTCGAGCAGGGAGGCCGCGCGGAACGCCTCGATGAGGTCGTAGTGCGTGATCGACGGCTTGCCCTCGGCGGTGACCGCCCACTTGTAGTCGTGGTTCGGGTGGCGGCCGATGGGGGCGTCGATGGTGCCGCTCGTCGGGTCCGGGTGGCCCTGGACCAGCGTGTGGTAGCGCTTGTCGACCGTGCGCTCCTTGAACTGGCGCTTCAGAGAGGTGTACGCGCGCTCCGACTTGGCGACGACCATCAGGCCGGACGTGCCGACATCGAGGCGGTGCACGATGCCCTGGCGCTCGGCGGCACCGGACGTCGAGATGCGGTACCCGGCGGCGGCCAGGCCGCCGATGACGGTCGTCCCGGTCCAGCCGGGGCTGGGGTGCGCGGCGACGCCGACCGGCTTGACGATCACGATCACGTCATCGTCGTCGTAGACGATCTCCATGCCCTCGACGGGCTCGGCGACGATCTGCACGGGCGCGGGCGCCTGCGGCATCTCGACCTCCAGCCAGGCCCCGCCGTGCACCCGCTCGGACTTCCCGACCACCGAGCCGTCGACCGTGACCTTCCCCGCCGCGGCCAGCTCGGCGGCCTTCGTACGGGAGAAGCCGAACATGCGGGAGATGGCGGCGTCGACACGCTCGCCCTCCAGGCCGTCGGGCACGGGCAGGTTTCGGATCTCGGGAACTGTGCTCACTCGGTCGAGTATGCCGGACGGGTCCGACACCGCCTTACCCGAGCCGAGGCGCCCAGGCCCTGCGGACTCGCGCTCGGCCCTCGTGGATCTGCGCTCAGTCCTTGTGGACGGTGCCGTCCGGGTCCAGGCCGCGGAAGGAGAGCAGCACGATCAGGATGCCGCCGCACACGATCGCCGAGTCGGCGAGGTTGAAGACGGCGAAGCCCTTGGGCGCGATGAAGTCGACGACCTCGCCCTGGAAGATGCCGGGCGAACGGAAGATCCGGTCGGTGAGGTTGCCGAGCGCACCGCCGAGCAGCAGCCCGAGCGCGATGGCCCACGGCAGGCTGTAGAGCTTGCGCGCCAGCCGGGCGATCACCACGATCACGGCCGCCGCGATCATCGTGAAGATGACCGTGAAGGCCGCGCCGAACCCGAAGGCAGCGCCCGGGTTGCGGATCGCGTGGAACTCCAGCCAGTCCCCGAAGACCTCGATCGGCGCGTGGTGCTCCAGCTTGGCGACCACGAGCAGCTTGCTGACCAGGTCGAGGGTGTACGCGAAGGCGGCCACCACGAACAGGACGGCGATCCGGCGCCTGCCCCTGGGTGGCGACGCGGTGTCACCCTGCTCCGGCTCTGCCCCCGCCGCCTCTGGGGTATCCGGCGTACCGATGATGCGCTCCGCCTCTGCCACGTGAGTCCCTCGACCTAGGTGCCTAACTCAGGACGAGGGTACGGCACACCTGTCGGGGGCTTCAGTACCGGCGTCAGTACCGTCGTTCCTGCTTCTGCTTGCACTCGACGCACAGGGTGGCCCGGGGGAAGGCCTGCATGCGGGCCTTGCCGATCGGGTTGCCGCAGTTCTCGCACAGGCCGTAGGTGCCGGCGTCCAGCTTCCCCAGGGCGCGCTCGGTCTGGATCAGCATCTCGCG
The DNA here is from genome assembly GCF_057961495.1 of Streptomyces sp. P5F9. Lineage (NCBI taxonomy): Bacteria > Bacillati > Actinomycetota > Actinomycetes > Kitasatosporales > Streptomycetaceae > Streptomyces > Streptomyces sp. P5F9. Next base: position 2,145 of record NZ_JBXVPZ010000245.1, read on the forward strand.
CGCGTTGGCGGCCAGCGCCATCTCGCTCTCGCGCGTGATGTTCTTGGTGCCGGTGTCGGCCTGGTCGTCGCCGGCACCGTCCCCGGAGTCCCGCATCAGACCGGCGAGGGCCTGCTCGGTGGACGTGATCTCCTCGCTCAGCCGCGCCGCCTCGGATTGCAGCTCGGTGCGAGCCTCCTCGACCTCCTCGGGCGTCCAGGGGTCCTCGCCGGGGCGCACCGCGAGCTCGCCGGGCACCACCGCGACCCGTGCTTTCGGAACAGCCGTCTTCGCCGCCGTGGCCGTGCCAGGAGTCTTCTTCGCAACCACCGTCGTGGCTCCCGTCTGCTCCGCGGCCTGCGCCGCGCCCGCCTTTGCCTTCTTGGCCGCGCTCTTCTTCGTGCCGGTCGCGCTCTTCCTTGCGCCGGCCGTGCTCTTGGTTCCGGTAGTGCGCTTGGTTCCCGTAGTGCTCTTGGTGCCGGTGGGGGTCTTCGTGCCGGTGGGGGTCTTCGTGCCCGTGGGGGTCTTCGTGCCCGTGGTGGTCTTCGTGCCCGTGGTGGTCTTCGTGGAACTGCTCTTCGCGCTGGTGATGCTCTCCGTAGGGCTGCTCTTCGCGCTGGTGATGCTCTCCGTAGGGCTGCTCTTCGCGCTGGTGATGCTCTCCGTAGGGCTGCTCTTCGTCGACGAGCTCTCAGGGGCGACGGTTTTCTTCACGGCCGCTTTCTTCACAGCCGCTTTCTTCGCGACCGTCTTCTTAACAGCCGCCTTCTTCACGGCCGTCTTCTTCGTTTCCGTAGCCTTCGGAGCGGCCGTCACCTTCGTCACCGCCGCCTTCGTAGCCCCCGTCCCCGTAGCCGCCCTCTTCGTAACGGTCGTCTTCGTAGCCGTCGCCTTCTTCGTCGCCGTGGATTTCTTCGTCGCCGTGGATTTCGCGGTGCTCTTCCTGGCCACCGCCTCCTTCGCCGCCCTCTCGGTCGCCGCCCCCTTCGCGGCCCCGGGTCTCTCGGCCCCTTCCCCGGTCGCCTTCTTCGAAGAAGCCGCCTTCGTAGCGACCGCCTTCTTCGCCGCGGTCTTCTTCGTTGCGGTCTTCTTCGCCACCATGGCCGCGGCCCCTTCACATTTTGTGATCACGCACGCGAATCGTGCTGGGACGATAAATCGACTTGAGTCCCGCGGCAACGGGGCACGCCGCCCGATTCGTCCACCCCTCTGGCCCCGCGCGGCAAGCCTGCATGCGTTGTGCCCAGCTCCCCGCCGGGTAATCCGCCGAGTCCGACACCTCGAATATCGAACGCGCGTTCAGCGCCATTCGAGTCGTACGGCAGGTCGGCAAACCTCCGGCCGAACCTCCGCCGGAAGCACCCCCACAGCCCTTCGCCGAGGCCTCCGCAAAACCGGTCGGCCGCTGTCCGTGCGGCCCCGTACACTGGGCGGAGCGAGAAGCGTGGATGGGGACGAGTAGCGGCGTACGCAGCCCAGAGCGACCCGGGGACGGTGGAAGCCCGGGGGCGAGCGCGACGTGAAGATCACCCCGGAGCCGCCGGAAGAAAGCCGCAGCCCACCAGCCGCGGCCGGTAGACCCGGTATCGCGACCCCAATGAGGGGGCTCACTGGTGTGCTGGACGCACCGGCGAGCCAAGGAGGGTGGTACCGCGGGAGCGCGCCGCACACGGCGTACGGAAAGTCGTAGCTCTCGTCCCTCCGGACGGAAGGCAGAAAGTCCGCCGGAGGAAGCTCGCTGATGACAACGCCGACGTACCGCCAGGTGCCCGCCCAGGTCGACCTGCCCGCGCTGGAGCACGCCGTGCTCGACTTCTGGCGCGAGCAGAAGATCTTCGCCAAGACCCTGGACCAGTCCGAGGGACGCCCCGAGTGGGTGTTCTACGAGGGCCCGCCCACGGCCAACGGCATGCCGGGCGCCCACCACATCGAGGCGCGCGTCTTCAAGGACGTCTTCCCCCGCTTCCGCACCATGCGCGGCTACCACGTGGCCCGCAAGGCCGGCTGGGACTGCCACGGCCTCCCGGTGGAGCTGGCGGTCGAGAAGGAGCTGGGCTTCACCGACAAGCAGGACATCGAGGCGTACGGCATCGCCGAGTTCAACGCCAGGTGCCGCGAGTCCGTGACCCGGCACACCGACGCCTTCGAGGCGCTCACGACCCGCATGGGGTACTGGACGGACCTCGACGACCCGTACCGCACGATGGACCCCGAGTACATCGAGTCGGTCTGGTGGTCCCTCAAGGAGATCTTCAACAAGGGCCTGCTGGTCCAGGACTACCGCGTCGCCCCCTGGTGCCCCCGCGACCAGACGGGCCTCTCGGACCACGAGCTGGCGCAGGGCTACGAGACGGTCGTCGACCCCTCCGTGTACGTCCGTTTCCCGCTCACCTCCGGTCCGCTGGCCGGCCGCGCCGCACTCCTGGTCTGGACGACGACCCCCTGGACGCTGGTGTCCAACACGGCCGTCGCCGCCCACCCCGAGGTCACCTACGTCGTCGCGACGAACGGCGAGGAGCAGCTCGTCGTCGCCGAGCCGCTGCTCGCCAAGGCCCTCGGCGAGGGCTGGGAGACCACCGGTGAGACCTTCACCGGCGCCGAGATGGAGCGCTGGACGTATCAACGTCCGTTCGAGCTCGTGGAGTTCCCGGAACCCGCCCACTACGTGGTGAACGCGGAGTACGTGACGGTCGAGGACGGTACGGGTCTGGTCCACCAGTCCCCCGCCTTCGGCGAGGAGGACCTCAAGGTCTGCCGCGCGTACGGCCTGCCGGTGGTCAACCCGGTCCGCCCGAACGGCACTTTCGCCGAGGACGTCCCGCTCGTAGGCGGTGTCTTCTTCAAGAAGGCAGACGAAAAGCTCACCGAGGACCTCAAGGACCGCGGCCTGCTCTTCAAGCACGTGCCGTACGAGCACAGTTACCCGCACTGCTGGCGCTGCCACACCGCGCTCCTCTACTACGCGCAGCCCTCCTGGTACATCCGCACCACGGCCGTCAAGGACCGCCTCCTCCAGGAGAACGAGAACACCAACTGGTTCCCGGACACCGTCAAGCACGGCCGGTACGGCGACTGGCTGAACAACAACATCGACTGGGCGCTGTCCCGCAGCCGCTACTGGGGCACCCCGCTGCCGATCTGGCGCTGCGAGGACAATCACCTCACGGTCGTCGGCTCCCGCGCGGAGCTGACCGAGCTGACGGGCACCGACCAGTCGGGCCTGGACCCGCACCGTCCGTTCATCGACGCGGTCACCTTCGCCTGCCCCCAGTGCGGCGAGAGCGCCACGCGCGTGCCGGAGGTCATCGACGCCTGGTACGACTCGGGTTCGATGCCGTTCGCGCAGTGGGGCTACCCGCACAAGAACAAGGAACTCTTCGAGTCCCGCTACCCGGCGCAGTTCATCAGCGAGGCCATCGACCAGACCCGCGGCTGGTTCTACACGCTGATGGCCGTCGGCACCCTGGTCTTCGACAAGTCGTCGTACGAGAACGTCGTCTGCCTCGGCCACATCCTCGCCGAGGACGGCCGCAAGATGTCCAAGCACCTGGGCAACACCCTGGACCCCATCCCGCTGATGGACCGTCACGGCGCGGACGCGGTGCGGTGGTTCATGGCGGCGGGCGGCTCCCCGTGGGCGGCACGCCGCGTGGGCCACGGCACGATCCAGGAGGTCGTCCGCAAGACCCTCCTGACGTACTGGAACACGGTCGCCTTCCAGGCCCTGTACGCGCGCACGTCCGACTGGGCGCCCAGCGCGGCGGACCCGGCCCCGGCCGACCGCCCGGTCCTGGACCGCTGGCTGCTGTCCGAACTCCACGCGCTCACCGACCAGGTGACGCAGGCTCTGGAGTCCTACGACACCCAGCGCGCCGGCAAGCTCCTGTCGGCGTTCGTCGACGACCTGTCCAACTGGTACGTCCGCCGCTCCCGTCGCCGCTTCTGGCAGGGCGACAAGGCCGCGCTGCGCACCCTGCACGAGGTCGTCGAGACGGTCACCCAGCTGATGGCCCCGCTGACCCCGTTCATCACCGAGCGGGTCTGGCAGGACCTGATCGTCCCGGTGACCCCGGGCGCCCCGGAGTCCGTCCACCTGTCCACCTGGCCGGAGGCGGACCTCTCCGTCATCGACCCCGAGCTCTCCCAGCAGATGGTCCTCGTACGCCGCCTGGTGGAGCTGGGCCGGGCCACGCGCGCGGAGTCGGGTGTCAAGACGCGCCAGCCGCTGTCCCGCGCGCTGATCGCGGCCACGGGCTTCGCCGCCCTGGACCGGGAGCTGCACGCGCAGATCACGGAGGAGCTGAACGTCGAGGGCCTCGCCTCGCTGAGCGAGGTCGGCGGCTCGCTGGTCGACACCACGGCGAAGGCCAACTTCCGCGCCCTGGGCAAGCGGTTCGGCAAGCGCGTCCAGGACGTCGCGAAGGCCGTCGCGAACGCGGACGCGGCCGCGCTGTCCCTGGCCCTGCGCGAGGGCACGGCGTCCGTGGAGGTCGACGGCGAGACGATCACGCTGGCTCCCGATGAGGTGATCATCACAGAGACCCCGCGCGAGGGCTGGTCCGTGGCTTCCGACTCGGGGGCGACGGTCGCCCTCGACCTGGAGATCACCGAGGAGCTGCGGCAGGCGGGCCTGGCCCGTGACGCGATCCGCCTGATCCAGGAGTCCCGCAAGAACAGCGGCCTGGACGTCGCCGACCGGATCGCCCTGCGCTGGACGTCGACCGACCCGGCGGTCATCGCGGCCCTGTCCGAGCACGCGACCCTGATCGCCGACGAGGTCCTCGCCACCGACTTCGCCCAGGGCGAGGCGGACGACAGCTACGGCACCCCGTTCACGGACGAGGGGTTGTCGCTGGTGTTCCGCCTGCACAAGGCATAGGCACCACCGGCACGAAAGGGCCCGGCCTCCTTCATGGAGACCGGGCCCTTCTCTCGCGCCCAGCGGCCAACTCACGTGATCCAGCGCTCAACCCGCGTAAAAAGGGTGGGGCCCCGGATCGAAATCCGGGGCCCCACCCTGAACGCTGCCGACGCCCAAGGCGTACTAAAGGCCGGTCAGTTGTCGTCCTCGTCGATCAGGAACCCGCGCATCGGCGAGGGAGCCTGGCCCATCGGCGACGGGCCCTGCGGCCGTACCGGCGCCATCGGCTGGGTCATGGCCGGGGACATCTGCTGCTGGCCGCCGTAGGACGGACCGGCGGGCGGCGGGCCGCCCATGCCCTGGTTGCCGCCGTACGACGGGGCGCTCGCGCCGGCCGGGGCCATGGAGGGCGCCGGGGACGGCGGAAGCGACGCGGTCGCCGGAGTGCGCGGCGGGGCCAGCGAGTCGTCGGCCTGGGTCTCCAACTGACGCAGCTGGGACTCCAGGTAGGACTTCAGACGCGTGCGGTACTCGCGCTCGAAGCCGCGCAGGTCCTCGACCTTGCGCTCCAGCGTGGCGCGGGCGGACTCCAGGGAGCCCATCGCGACGCGGTGCTTCTCCTGCGCGTCCCGCTCCAGGGCGTCGGCCTTGGCTCGGGCGTCACGCTCAAGACCCTCGGCGCGCGAACGGGCCTCGCCGACGATCTTGTTGGCCTCGGAACGGGCCTCGGCGATCGCCTGGTCGGCGGTCTGCTGGGCCAGCGAGAGGACACGGGCGGCGCTGTCGCCACCGGGGCCCTGCTGCGGCATGCCGCCACCCATGGGACCGCCCATGGGGCCGCCCATCTGCTGCTGCATGGGGGGCTGGCCGCCCATCTGACCCTGCATCGGGCCCTGGCCCATCTGCTGCATCTGACCCTGCATCGGGCCCTGGCCCATCGGACCGCCCATGGGGCCCTGACCCATCGGACCCTGACCCTGCGGGCCGCCCTGACCCTGGCCACCGGGGCCGGCGGGCAGCTGCGGGGCACCGCTCGGCAGCTGGGGCGGGCCACCCATGGGGCCGCCCATCTGCTGCTGCGGCGGGCCCGATATGCCGGCGGGCACCGGGCCGCCCGGACCGCGCATGCCTTGCGGGGGCATGCCCTGTTGGGGCATCCCCTGCTGCTGCATGCCGCCTTGCTGCATGCCGCCCTGCTGCTGGTCCTGTTCGGGGGGCTTGCGCATGTTCTGTTGGTTCTGCGCTGCGGCGCGCGTGGCCGCCGCCAGCTTGGCGCGCAGGTCCTCGTTCTCGCGGAGCAGGCGCGTCAGTTCGGCTTCGACCTCGTCGAGGAAGGCATCGACCTCGTCCTCGTCATAGCCTTCTCGGAGGCGGACGGTCGTGAACTGCTTGTTCCGCACGTCCTCGGGGGTCAACGGCATCTCTTCACCTCAACGTAGTCATCGGCAGTCGGCAAGACCGTATCGTCCACTGTCACCTCGCGAGATTGCCCACGATAGAGATCAAGATGTAGACGATGATCATCAGGACGAAGAAGGACAGGTCGAGCGCCACGCCCCCGAGACGCAACGGCGGGATGAACCGCCGCAGAAGCTTCAACGGTGGATCGGTGACAGTGTAGGCGGCCTCCAGAACGACCACCATCGCCTTGCCGGGTTGCCATGAGCGGGCGAACTGGAAGACGTAGTCCATGACCAACCGGAAGATGAGCACGATGAGGAACACCATCAGCGCGATGTAGATCACCTGCGCGAACACGCTCATGGTCTGTCTTTCCCTCTCCCCTGTTCCGTGCTTTCTAGCGGCTGTCTGTCTCAGCTCTGATTGAAGAACCCGCCCTCTGCGATGCGGGCCTTGTCCTCCGCCGTGACATCGACGTTAGCAGGCGACAACAGGAACACCTTCTGCGTCACCCGCTCGATGCTGCCGTGAAGACCAAACACCAAACCGGCCGCAAAGTCGACAAGTCGCTTGGCGTCTGTGTCATCCATCTCAGTCAGATTCATGATCACCGGGGTGCCTTCACGGAAGTGTTCCCCGATGGTACGGGCCTCGTTGTAGGTCCGGGGGTGAAGTGTGGTGATCCGGTACGGCTCTCGTTCCGACACGACCTTGGGCATGATCACCGGTGCGTTCTTCTCCAGGGACTGGCGTTCTTGTGTGATGGATGCCACGGGCGCGATACGCGCCGGACGCCCTGATTCCGCACCCAGTGAAGCGGAATGGGACACCGGCTCGCGAGGAGCCGGAGGCTGCACCACTCGTACCGGTTCGTCCCTTTGAGACTGATGTGGGGTGTGTGACTGGTGCGACGGCTCGTGCCGTCGACGGTCCCGCTCGGGCTCCGGGTCCAGTTCGGGTTCGAAGTCGTCATCGGGGTCGAAACCCCGGCCGTCGTACCCATCGTCCTCCACGAGGCCGAGGTAGACCGCCATCTTGCGCATCGCGCCGGCCATGCTCTGAGTCCTCCGCTCTGTGGTGGATCGGCTGACGACTGCCAAGTGCCCGCGATCCACGAGGTCGTTACGCCCGCTTTCGGGGGCATTGACCATATTTTCTGCTGTGGTCCGACTTCCTGGCGACGTTACCCGAGCCTGGGGCGCACGCCGAGTACCGCAGTGCCGACGCGTACATGTGTCGCTCCGGCTGCCACGGCCTGTTCGAGGTCCGCACTCATCCCTGCCGACACCATGTTCGCAGCAGGATGGGCTCGGCGCAGGTCAGTCGACAAATCCATCAACCGCTCGAACGCCTCCAGTTGGCGTCCCGCGTACTCACCGGTGAGCGGAGCGACGGTCATCAGCCCGTCGAGCCGCAACCCCGGAGCTCCGGCGACGAGATCGGCCAACTCCCCGATCCCGCCCGGTCCGACGCCGCCCCGCTCGCCCCGCCCGCTCACTCCCGCGTCGAGTGCGACCTGGATGAGACAGCCCAGTCGGCGTCCGGACCGCTCTGCCTCCTTCGACAGCGCGGTGACGAGCCGGGACCGGTCGACCGACTGCACGACATCGGCGTAACCGACCACGGATCGCACCTTGTTGGTCTGCAACTGACCGACGAAGTGCCAACTCAGCGGCAGATCCGCGCATTCGGCGGCCTTCGGGGCGGCGTCCTGGTCCCGGTTCTCGGCGACATGGCGCACACCGAGTTCCGCCAACATCCGCACGTCACTTGCCGGATAGGTCTTGGTGACCACGATCAGGGTCACTTCTTCACGCTTCCGCCCGGCCACGGCACAGGCGGCGGCGATGCGCTCCTCGACTTTCGCCAGATTTACGGCGAGTTCGTCCCTACGGTCCGTCATGTCCCGTCAGTCCAGCCAGACATAGCTCGCCAGCCGCCCGGTCGTACGGTCGCGGCGGTACGAGAAGTGGTCGTCCGATTCACGGGTGCACACCGGCGACCGCTCCCGGTCGCCCACCCCGAGCCGGTCGAGCTGCGCGTGCGCCCCGGCGGTCACGTCGACCGCGGGAGTGCCCCAACTCGTCTCGGCGTACGCCGCCGGTTCCACGGCGGCGACGTCGGCGCGCATGTCCGCGGGCACTTCGTAGCACCGGCCGCAGACGGCGGGTCCGGTGCGGGCGACGATCCGGGCGGGATCGGCGCCGAGTTCTACCATGGCCCGTACGGCGGCGGGGACGACCCCGGCGACCATGCCCGGGCGTCCGGCGTGGGCCGCGCCCGCGATCCCGGCGACCGGGTCGGCGAGCAGGACCGGCGTGCAGTCGGCGGTCAGCACGGCGAGGGCGAGGCCGCGCCGGGCGGTGACGACCGCGTCGACGGAGGGGATGTCCGAGGCGCCCCAGGGCCCCTCGACGACCGCCACGTCCGCGCCGTGCACCTGGTTCATCCAGACCACCAGCGCCGGGTCCAACCCCAGTGACTTGGCGGCCAGTTCGCGATTGGTACGGACCGCATCGGGGTCGTCGCCGACCGCGCCGCCGAGGTTGAGCTCCTCGTACGGAACGGCGCTCACCCCGCCCCACCTGTCGGTGAAGGCGAAGTGCGCGCCGCTCACGGTGTCGAACTGCCCTATCACTTCAGGAAGTCCGGTACGTCCAGCTCCTCGGCGGCGCTGTCCGAGTAGGTCCGCGACGGCGGGACCGGCGGGGCGACCGGGAGGTCGGCGACCGGCTCCGGGGCGGGCTCCGGCTCCTCCTTGGGCTTGACGCTGCCGAGCGAGCCGAAGGACGGACGGCTCTCCTGCCGTACCGGAGTCGGCTCGTCGCGGCGGGCCGAGGTGGAACTCGTGCCCGTCTCGCGGCGGGTCGGCGGCTGCCCGCCGTCGAAGCCGGCCGCGATGACCGTGACCCGGACCTCGTCGCCGAGGGCGTCGTCGATGACCGCGCCGAAGATGATGTTGGCCTCGGGGTGGGCGGCCTCGCTGACCAGTTGGGCCGCTTCGTTGATCTCGAACAGGCCGAGGTCGGAGCCGCCGGAGATGGAGAGCAGGACGCCGCGGGCGCCGTCGATGGAGGCTTCCAGGAGCGGCGAGGAGATCGCCATCTCGGCCGCCGCCACCGCGCGGTCGTCGCCGCGGGCCGAGCCGATGCCCATGAGGGCCGAACCGGCCTCGGACATCACGGACTTGACGTCGGCGAAGTCGAGGTTGATCAGACCGGGCGTGGTAATGAGATCGGTGATGCCCTGCACACCGGAGAGCAGGACCTGGTCCGCCGACTTGAAGGCGTCGAGGACCGAGACCTGGCGGTCCGAGATGGACAGCAGCCGGTCGTTCGGGATGACGATGAGGGTGTCGACCTCTTCGCGGAGTTCGGCGATGCCGTCCTCCGCCTGGTTCGCCCGGCGCCGTCCCTCGAAGGTGAACGGGCGGGTGACCACGCCGATGGTGAGGGCGCCGAGGGAGCGCGCGATGTTGGCCACGACGGGGGCGCCGCCGGTGCCGGTGCCGCCGCCCTCTCCGGCCGTCACGAAGACCATGTCGGCCCCCTTGAGGACCTCCTCGATCTCCTCGCGGTGATCCTCGGCGGCCTTGCGGCCGACGGCCGGGTTGGCGCCGGCGCCGAGTCCGCGGGTGAGTTCGCGGCCGACGTCGAGTTTGACGTCGGCGTCGCTCATCAACAGCGCCTGCGCGTCGGTGTTGATGGCGATGAACTCGACGCCCTTGAGACCGACCTCGATCATCCGGTTGATGGCATTGACACCACCGCCGCCGACACCGATGACCTTGATGACTGCGAGGTAGTTCTGCGGTGCTGCCACGTCGAAGGCCTCTCGCCTCGAATTACGTCGCCGTCACCGTGCGGTTCCGCGCGGGACGGCAGATGCCGAATGGGACGGTCCGTAGCGCCGACCCGAACCCTAACGTTGAAGTTTAGGGTTACCAGTGTGTCTGTTCCTTGAAGTCTTCTGAACAGGACACTAAGTCGACAAGTGGCGCACGTTCAACGAACACGCCGAACCTCCCGTTTTTCTTTTCACCCTATGTGATCAGCCGTAGCGCTGCCCAACCAGGGTGCTGGCCTGCGCGAATGTGCGTCAACTCCCGGCTGACGCAGGGGCGGTGGGAACACTTACGTCGAAGTGCCGGGCGCCGGAAGCTGCTTTCATGAGAGCGGTGAGCGTACGCGCCTTCGCTGTGCCCTTCTCACCGCTTCCCCACGCGACGGTACGGCCGCCGGTCAACTCCAGCGAGATGTCGTCGTAGGAACGGACCTTGACGACCTGGGTGACGCGTGCGACCGCGGCCGGAATGTCACCCGCGACGTGTACCGCCTCGCGCACGAGTCGGTCCTCGCCGAAGCGGCGCAGGCCCGCCGCGGACGAACTCGACGGGGAGAGCGTCAATTCGAGGGTGGGGACGGACTTCGGCGGCGTGGAAACGGTGGCGAATCGCACGCCCTCGTCGTCCACTTCGATGAAGTTTCCGCCCTTTTTCTCCACCAGAACCGGGCTGCGTTCGGTCACTTTCAGCCCGATTCCATGAGGCCAGGAACGGACTACGTCAACGGTGTCAATTCGGGGCAATTTCCTGCGGAGTCGGGCTTCGATCGCATCGGTGTCGACGGAGACGAGCGGTCCGCCGACCGGAACGTCGGCGGCTTCGCGCACCTGCTCCGGCGTCAGGACCTTGGTCCCGGAGACCGACACCTTCTCGACCCGCAGCCACTGCGAGCCGTAGAGCAGCCAGACCGCCGCGGTGCCCAACAGGACTGCGGCGAGGGCGAGTACGACAATCAGACGAAGGCGTCTTGGCCCCAGACGCCGGACAAGGGGCGGGCCGGACGACTCCTGTTGGCGTTCACCGCGTTCGGCGGTCGTCGGTCCGGCCACGATCCCCTGCCTCTCTCACATATGGCTAGCGGTGCCGCGAGGCGATCGCCTCGTACACCATGCCGACGAGCAGGTCGTCGGCGTCCCGGCGGCCGAACTCGCTTGCCGCGCGCGACATTTCGTACAGCCGGTGCGGGTCGGCGAGTACGGGCAGGACGTTGCCCTGGATCCACTCGGGCGTCAGTTCCGCGTCGTCGACCAGGAGTCCGCCGCCGGCCTTGACCACCGGCTGGGCGTTCAGCCGCTGTTCGCCGTTGCCGATGGGCAGCGGGACGTAGGCGGCCGGGAGTCCGACGGCGGAGAGTTCGGCGACGGTCATCGCGCCCGCGCGGCAGAGCATCATGTCGGCCGCGGCGTACGCGAGGTCCATCCGGTCCACGTACGGTACCGGGATGTAGGGGGGCATCCCTGGCATCTGGTGCACCTGCGGCAGTTCGTTCTTCGGGCCGACCGCGTGCAGGATCTGGATTCCGGCCTGTTGGAGGTACGGCGCGACCCGCTCGACCACCTCGTTCAGGTGCCGGGCGCCCTGCGAGCCGCCGGAGACCAGCAGCGTCGGCAGGTTCGGGTCGAGCCCGAACGCGGCCCGGGCCTCGGGCCGTACGGCCGCGCGGTCCAGGGTGGCGATCGAGCGGCGCAGCGGGATGCCGATGTAGCGGGCGTCGCGCAGCTTGCTGTCCGGGGTCGAGACCGCGACCCGGGCCGCGTACCGCGAGCCGATCTTGTTGGCCAACCCGGGCCGGGCGTTGGCCTCGTGGATCACGATCGGCACCCCGAGGCGCTTGGCCGCGAGATAGCCGGGCAGCGCCACATAGCCGCCGAAGCCGACGACGCAGTCCGCCTTGGTGCGCTCCAGGATCTGCTCGGCCGCCTTGATCGTGCCGCGCAACCGGCCCGGCACGGTGATCAGTTCGGGGGTGGGCTTGCGG
>NZ_JBXVPZ010000246.1:0-14143 GCF_057961495.1 Streptomyces sp. P5F9
GGGACGGGGCTTGATGCGGGGGCGGCCGAGGCGGCAACTGCCGGGCAGAGTGCGGAAGTTGCCGTGGGTGCCGAGCCGCGGGCGAGCAGGCGTCGCCGTACCGGCAGATGGCGTCGCGCCCTCCTCGCCGCACTCGTCACCGGCGCCGTCGTGATCCCCCTCTCCGCCGCGGTGCAGCCCGAGATCCATCCTGGTGAAGTTGGGCCTGAGGGACCGTACGCAGGCGGCGGTGTTCGCCTACGAGTCGGGGCTGGTCAGGCCGGGAGGCGGCCGCTGAAGCCGGGCCCGCGGGCGTACCTCTGGTGCCGCTGCGGGGATACCCCGTAGTACTTGAGACGGACGGCCCAGGACCCTTCTCACAGGTGACGACGGCTACCCGCCCCGCCGCCTACCGTTTTGAATGTGACCGAGACGACCCAGCAGATGCCGCCAGGCGCCGCCACCAAGCCGCGCAGCCCGGAGTTCAGGCTGGCCGCGGACGCCCTGCGCGGGCTGCGGCAGGACCTGCTCCACGACGCCTTCGCCTACCGCCCGTTGCCCCGCTCCACCGCCGAGGGCCCGCTCACCCGGCGCCTCAAGGGGCGGCAGCGGGAGTACGCGACATGGAGCCCGCACGCCCTGGTCATCGCGGCCGGCCTGCTCGCGATGTTCATCGCCTCGGACAACGGGATCCGCGGCGCGGGCAGCAACACGATCCTCGGCCTGCTCGCCCTGCTGCCGGTGCTGCTGACCATGGTGCGGCCGGTCGGCGCGTTCTGGCTGTCCATGGTCGCCACCCCGGTCGCCACGATGCTGGCGAACGAGTGGGACGACTCGTGGCCGTGGCTGGCCGGCAGTTTTGCCTGTCATCTGTTCGTGCTGACGATCGTGGCCATACGCACCCGGCCGCGCACCGCCGCCTGGATGTGGGCACTGACGGCGGTCTACGGCTTCATCGCCGGCAACGTCTCCGGCGGCCGCGAATTCCGCTCCGACACGGCGCAGGTGCTGTTCAGCTCCGCGCTGGTCCTGCTCGGCGTCGCGGTCTGGCAGATACGCCGCGAGGCCCGGCAGGAGGTGACCGCCCAGCAGACGGTCACGGCGCACGAGCGGTCCCGGCGCACGCTGCTGGAGGAGCGCACGACGATCGCCCGCGAGCTGCACGACGTGGTCGCCCACCACATGTCGGTGGTCGCCATCCAGGCGGAGGCCGCGCCCTACCGCGTGGAGAACCCGCCGCCGGAGCTGGAGCGCGCGTTCGTCACCATCAGGGAGAACGCGGTGGCGGCCCTGACCGAGCTGCGCCGGGTCCTGGGCGTGGTCCGGGCGGAGGACTACGAGGCGCCGGACGCCCCGCAGCCGACCCTCGCCGACATGGACGCGCTGCTCGCCAACGTGCGCGACGCCGGCCTGAGTGTCGACAAGGCGGTGACGGGGGCGGTGCGTGAACTCCCGCAGGGCGTGGAGCTGTCGGCGTACCGGATAGTGCAGGAGGCGTTGAGCAACACCCTGCGGCACGCGCCCGGTGCGAGTGCCCGGGTGGAGATCGGTTACGTGCTGGGCGGGCTGGGCCTGCGGATAGTCAATGGCCCGATGCCCGAGCCGAGCCTGGTGAAGCCCTCGCCCGGCGCGGGGCACGGCATCACCGGGATGCGGGAGCGGGTGTCGATGCTGAACGGCGAGATGACGGCGGCCCCGGCGGACGACGGCGGCTACGAAGTGACGGTGTTCCTGCCGGTCCCGAGTGCGAGTGAACCGGTGCCGAGCGCCAGGGAAGGTGACGCATGACGATCCGCGTACTGATCGCGGACGACCAGATGATGGTGCGCGAGGGCTTCTCGGTCCTGTTGGGCGCGATGCCGGACATCGAGGTCGTCGGCGAGGCGGTGAACGGGCGCGACGCGGTCGAGCGGGTGCGTGAACTGGCCCCGGACGTCGTGCTGATGGACATCCGCATGCCGGAGATGAACGGCATCGAGGCGACCCGGGAGATCGTCGCGGCGGACAGTGCGGCGAAGGTGCTGGTGCTCACCACCTTCGACCTCGACGAGTACGTGTACCAGGCGCTGCGCGCGGGAGCCTCCGGCTTCCTCCTCAAGGACGCCTCGGCACGTCAACTCGCCGACGGGGTGCGGGTGGTGGCGGCCGGCGAGGCGCTGCTCGCGCCCTCCGTCACCAGACGGCTGATCACGGAGTTCTCGAAGCTGTCCGAGACACCCCGCCTGATGCCGGCCGCGCAGCAGGGGACGTACGGGGATCTGACCGAGCGGGAGACGGAGGTGCTGGTCCTCATCGCCCAGGGTCTGTCGAACGGGGAGATCGCCGAGCGGCTGGTGGTCGCCGAGTCGACGATCAAGACCCATGTCAGCCGGATCCTGGTGAAGCTGGGACTGCGGGACCGGACGCAGGCGGCGGTGTTCGCGTACGAGGCGAGGCTGGTGAGGCCGGGGTGACGCGGGATTCCGAGGTCACGCTCACCCCGGCTGGGACAGCGGAGGCGGCGGACATCCGGGTGCTGTGCAGCACCGACCCGGTGATCGCCCGGGACGGGCTGGTGGTGCTCGCCGACCCGAAGTCCGTCGTACCGAAGTCCCTCGTACCGCCCGAGCATGTCTTCCCGTTGATCAGCGCCCCCGCCGTGGCCCTGGCCGGCCGGACGGCGCTGGCCAGGGTCAACACCCTGCTGACGGCAGCCCAGTTGGCGAAGCTCACCGCGTCGGTCGACGCGATCGACAGACCGGAAAACCCGGACACCGCGCGCCCTGGCGACGCCGACACCCTCAACGGGCCGATCCCGCCCGACAATCGAACCCCCACGTGATCCTCCGGCCGCAGGCGCACCCCTTGTGCGCGAATGTCCGGGACGGCGCCGATGACGTCGCGGCCTGCCGGGGGTTCGCGATGGTCCACCCGAACGAGCCGGTCCCCGGCCGGGATTTGCGATGATGCGCGCGAACCGCCCTGCGTTCAGAACTCGTTGCCCCCACCGGCGAAACCTACGGGTGACACCAGGGCGATGCGGATCAGGCCGGGTTCGGGAGGAGGGGCGTCGTAGACGTAGGTGACGGTGAGTGTGGGACGGAGGCCCGTGCCTTCGATGCGCGTCGTGTAGATCTTCATGCCACCGACGGCGCTTTGTGCTCTCCGGCCCAGTGCCGGATTCTTCTCCAACTCGGCGCGCAAGGTCTCGACGGCCTCAAGTGCTCCGCCGCCGATGGCGAGGCAGCGAGCGTGGGCCTCACGGGTGATCTCGGCGACGGTCGGCTGCTGGTTGTCGTTCACCGACCGTTTTCCCGAGCCGAGCGGATTTCGGCGACAGCCGCGGCGACGGCTGAGTCGAATGAGGGGTCCTGGCGCGCGATGACTCGGCCGCGGAACTCCTCGACGAGGCGGACGACGCCGGAGAGGTCCGCCGGGTCGGCATGGTTGATCTCGCGGGCCAGCTCGGCCTCGAAGTCGTCCGCGTCGCCGGGGAAGCCGTAGCCCATGGTGAGGGCGGCACGGAGCTCCCCAATGGTGCGCATGGAGGGGATGTGGGGCTGGCCGGACTCTGCCGGTCGGGTGGTCATGGCGGCGGCTCCCTTTCGCGGTGTCGCTTTCACGGTACCCGGACGATTCCGTACGGTGCCTCTCACGCTGCGTCCAGTTCGCACCAGACGTACTTGCCGCGGTTGCCGTTCCTGGACTGCGGTTGCCAGCCCCATTGGTCGGCGCAGGCCCGGACCAGTGCGAGGCCGCGGCCGTCCTCGGTGGTGGTGAGCTGGTCCCACGCCTGGGGTGGCTCGGGTGGTTCGGGGTTCGCGTCCCAGGCGCCGATGCGTAGTACGCCGGCGGAACAGCGGACGCGTAGGGCGGCGGGGCCGTCGGTGTGCCGTACGGCGTTGGCGATCAGCTCGGTTGCCAGGAGTTCGGCGGTGTCGACGAGGGTGATCAGGCCGTGCATCGTGAGGATGAGGCGGAGGGTGCGGCGACTGATCGTGACGGCGCGGGGGTCGTTGGGGATCTGGAGTGTGTACTCCCAGGCGGCACTTTCGGGCATGGGTGAACTCCGTTTGTGGGGTGGGGAGTTGGCGTTCGGGGCCGGTGGCAGTGCCGCAGCCGTCGTGGCAGGGCGGAGCGGTGCGCTTCCGGTACCCCGGGGTTTCGCAGGGTGTGCGTCGCGTCACTGACGGTATGGCACGAATTGGCGCCAGCGCAACCGGCTGGCGTAATCTGACACCCGAACGTGGCGCCGCTACCGGGGCGTTGGGAACAGGAGGGTGCATGCCGCCGAGGAGTAACCCCACAGCGCGACAGGTGCGTTTGGGGACTGAACTACGCAGGCTGCGCGAGGCCGCCGGTTTGAAGGCCCGGGAGGCGGCGGCCCTCCTGAACTCGACCTCCGGCCAGATGAGCCACATGGAGTTGGGTATCGCGGCGGTCAGTGCGGAGCGCGTTCGCCGACTGGCTGTCCACTACGCCTGCACGGACACGGAGTTGATCGACGCGCTCGTGGCGATGGCGACCGACCGTACCCGTGGCTGGTGGGAGGAGTACCGGGGAGCGCTACCGCCGGCGTTCCTCGACACCGCCGAGGCCGAGCACCACGCGACGTTCCTTCGCGAGGTCGTGATCATGCTCGTGCCCGGGCTGCTTCAGACCCCCGACTACGCTCGCGCGGTCTACTCGTACATGCGCCCCGAGCTTCCTGAGAACGAGGTGGCCCTACGTGTTGAACATCGGCTGAACCGGCACGTCGTCATCGAAGGCGACGACCCCACCCCGTACGAGACGGTCATCCATGAGTTCGCCCTGCGTGTCCAAGTGTCGGATCGCCGGGCGTCACTCGCTCAACTCGGCTTCATTCTGGAGGAGATCGAGAAGGGGCACGCCGTTGTACGGGTCATCCCCGTCGATTACGTGGGTTTCGCGGGTGCCGGAGCCTCGATGATGTATCTGGGTGGTCCCGTGCCCCGGTTGGACACCGGGTTGCGTGACTCGCCGACCGGTGTCGGCTTCTCCGATGCGGAGGCCCAGTTGGAAAAGCTCCGCACGCTGTTCCATAAGGTGAGGAGCGCGTCACTGGACCCGGTGGCGTCGCGGGACTTCATTCACCGGCTGGCTAAGGACCTGTAATGAACTGGCTTAAGTCGACGTACTCCAGCGGTGGCGACGGCGACACCTGCGTCGAGATAGCGGAACTCCCCACCCGCACAGCCGTCCGAGACTCCAAGTTGCCCAACCGCGCCACCCTCTCCTTCCCCACCCCCGCCTTCACCGCCCTCGTCGAGCACATCAAGGGTGGCCGGCAAAGTGATCGTCTCGGCGGTGAATCGACCCCGCCGGTCGTGTGAACGACCGTCCCCGTACCTGAACGGCAAATGCCTGGCGTTCAATGGTGACAGCGTGGGTCTTCGAACTTGAGCGGTGCGGCTCTCCCCGATCTCCCACTCTCCCGCAAGGATCCGTGCGCGCAGCACCTCGGCGACTGCCAGACAGGGCGCCTCTCGGGGCATGGTCGACTCTCCGGTTGCTCTGCTCTCCCGTGCGGCATCCGGTGATCCTGCAGCCTCCTGGATCACCGAGATCACCGGGATCACTGAGGTCGCCCCTGGTCAGACCGGGTGCTGTCGGGCTAGCGTCCCTGCATGGCAGCCTTTGACCCCTGGGACCCCGCGTTCGTCGACGACCCGTACCCCGCCTACGCCGAACTTCGCGAGCGGGGCCGGGTCACGTACTACGAGCCCACCGACCAGTGGCTCGTCCCCCGCCACGCGGACGTCTCGGCGCTCCTCCGCGACCGCCGCCTCGGCCGCGCCTACCGACACCGCTTCACCCACGAGGACTTCGGCCGTACGGCACCGCCGCCCGAGCACGAGCCCTTCCACACCCTCAACGACCACGGCATGCTCGACCTGGAACCCCCGGACCACACCCGCATCCGGCGCCTGGTCTCGAAGGCGTTCACGCCGCGCACGGTCGAGCAACTGAAGCCGTATGTGAGCCAGTTGGCGGCCGACCTGGTGGACGGGCTGGTGGCGAAGGGCGGCGGCGACCTGCTCACGGACGTGGCGGAGCCCCTCCCCGTGGCGGTGATCGCCGAGATGCTGGGCATCCCGGAGTCGGACCGCGCCCCGCTCCGCCCCTGGTCGGCGGACATCTGCGGGATGTACGAACTGAGCCCGTCCGAGGACACGGCGGCGAAGGCGGTCCGCGCGTCGGACGAATTCTCCTCGTATCTACGCGAGTTGATCGCTGTCCGCCGCAAGAACCCGGGCGACGACCTCATCTCCGGCATGATCGCGGCCCACGACGAGGACGACGACCGCCTCACCGAACAGGAGCTGATCTCCACCGCCGTCCTCCTGCTGAACGCGGGCCACGAGGCGACGGTGAACGCCACGGTGAACGGCTGGTGGGCGCTGTTCCGCAACCCCGACCAACTCGCCGCCCTGCGCGCGGACCACTCGCTGATCCCCTCCGCCGTCGAGGAGTTGATGCGCTACGACACCCCGCTCCAGCTCTTCGAGCGGTGGGTGCTGGACGAGATCGAGATCGACGGTACGACGATCCCGCGCGGCGCGGAGATCGCGATGCTGTTCGGCGCGGCCAACCACGACCCGGCGGTCTTCACCGACCCCGAGCGCCTGGACCTCACCCGCGCCGACAACCCGCACATCAGCTTCAGCGCGGGGATCCACTACTGCATCGGCGCGCCCCTGGCCCGTATCGAACTCGCGGCTTCCATGGGGGCGTTGCTGGAGAAGGCCCCGACGCTGAGGTCGGCGGCGGAGCCGGAGCGCAAGCCGAACTTCGTGATCCGGGGCCTGGAGGGGCTGAGCGTCGAGGTGGAGTAACGGCCCCTCGCGGGGCCCGGACGTGCCGCACCCCGGGCCGTGCCGTCGGGCTATCCGACGCGCCGGACCAGAGCCCAGACGCCGAGTGACGCGATGACCCCGCCCAGGACGGCCAGCGGCAACTCCGCGTACAGGACACTCCAGTCGGGGCTCGCCTCGAAGCGGTAGAAGCGGTCCCGGACATCGTACGACCACACCGCCAGCCCAACTCCCGCGCCGAGTACGGCGGTCAGACATCCTCCGGCGGCCTGCGCGCGTTGTCCCATACCCGGGACGGACGCGTGCGGGTCGCCGGAGGTTCCCGGTCGTGAACCCGGTCGGGTGCTCGGTCAGGTCGTGAGGTCGCGGCGGCGCAGAGCCGTCAGGCCTACGGCGACCAGGGCCGCGGCGATCGCCGTGAGGACGGTCACCGGGCCCCAGGCCATGTCTCCGCCCGGGAGCTTCGGCAGGTGGCCGAAGGGGGAGATGTCCAGGACCGCCTGGGGAAGGTTCAGCGCGGGGCCGATCCAGCCGAGCGCGAGGGCGAGCCCGGCCGCTGCCCAGGACGCCGGGGACAGGCGCGGGGAGATGCCGTGGAGGAGCACTGCCAGGGCGCCCAGGGCCCAGATCGCCGGGAGTTGGACCAGGGTGGCCGCGAGGATGGGGCCCAGGTCGGCGCCGTAGCCCAGGGTCAGGCCGAGGCCGCTCAGCAGCATGATCAGTACCGCGCCTCCGAAGGCGATGGCCAAATGGCCCGCCGCCCAGCGCAGGCGGCCGACCGCGTTCGCGAGGATCGGTTCGGCCCGCTGGCCGGTCTCCTCGCTGTGCAGCCGTAGGACCGAGGAGACCGCGTACAGCGCGGCGAGCATGCCGAACATGCCGGCCATCGTGGCCAGGAACGCGTTCTCGATGCCGGACTGGCCGCCCATCCGTTCGATGATCTCGCGGGTCTTGGCGTTGTCCCCGACCAGGTCCGCCGCGCCCTTCGTGATGCCGCCGAAGGCGACCCCGGCCGCGAAGAATCCGAGGCTCCAGCCCAGTACGGTGCCCCGTTGGAGACGCCAGGCCAGTGCGCCCGCTGTGCCGAGGCGGCCGTGGGCCGGGCCCGGGCGGGCTGGGAAGAAGCTCATACCCACGTCTCGGCGGCCCGCCAACTGGTAGGCCAGCAAGCCCTGGAGGAGGGCCGCGGTGACGAACAGGGCCAGTACCCACCAGCGTTCGGACGCGAACGGGCGCAGGTTCTCCAGCCAGCCGATCGGGGAGACCCACGTCGCAGGGGAGGAACCGTCGTTGGTGGTCGAGTCTCCTACGGCACGGAGGACGAAGGCCGCGCCCAGCAGTCCGCCGGTCAGGCCCTTCGCGAGTCGGCCGCTGTCCGTGAACTGGGCGACGATCGCCGCGAGCGTCGCGAACACCATGCCCACTCCGCCGATGCCGAGCCCGAGAGCCAGCGCTCCCGCCGAACCCTGGCCGGCCATACCTCCCGTAATCAGCAGCGCCAGCGCGGAGTTGGCGACCAGTGCCGTCAACAGGGCCGCCGTCAGCGGTGCCCGGCGGCCCACCATCGCCGAGGAGACGAGTTCCTGGCGGCCGCTCTCCTCCTCGTCGCGGGTGTGCCGTACGACGACGATCAGGCTCATGACCCCGGCGAGGATCGCGGCATAGCCTCCAATGCGCCACGCGGTGAGACCGCCGAGCGAGTCGCTGAACACCGGGCCGTAGGTGGCGCGCAGCGAGCTGTTGGTGAGCATCTGGCGGGCGATGTCGGCGCGTTCGGCGGGGGTGGAGTACACGGTCTTCAGGGAGCCGGGGAGGGAGAGGACCAGCAGGCCCGTCACCGCCACCCAGGCCGGGATCACCACGCGGTCGCGGCGCAGGTTGAACCTCAACAGGGCGCCGGTGCCCGCCAATTGACGGGAACCACCGGTGCCGGCGCCGGTGCGTGCGGGGAACGCCGCGGCCGTCATTCCGTCTCCTGGTAGTGGCGGAGGAACAGCTCCTCCAGCGTCGGCGGCTTCGAGGTCAGCGAGCGGACGCCGGACTCGCTCAACGAGCGCAGTACGGCGTTGAGTTGGTCCGTTTCGACTTGGAGGCGGACTCGGTGGCCTTGGCTGTTCTGAATTTGCTGGGTGGCGAGGTCGTGCACCCCCGGCAGGGACGCCAACCCGTTGGGCGCGCCGGTGAGTTCGGCCGTCACGCTGGTGCGGGTGAGGTGGCGCAGGTCGGACAGCGAACCGCTCTCCACCGTGCGGCCCTTGCGGATGATGCTCACCCGGTCGCACAACTCCTCCACCTCGCTGAGGATGTGGGAGGAGAGCAGGATCGTGCGGCCCCGGTCGCGTTCCTCCTCCACGCAGCGCTGGAAGACCTCCTCCATGAGGGGGTCGAGGCCGGAGGTCGGTTCGTCGAGGATCAGCAGGTCGACGTCCGAGGCGAACGCGGCGACGAGGGCCACTTTCTGGCGGTTGCCCTTGGAGTACGTGCGGCCCTTCTTTGTGGGGTCGAGTTCGAAGCGGTCGATCAGGTCGGTGCGCCGGGACTTGTCGAGGCCGCCGCGCAACTTGCCGTAGAGATCGATGACTTCGCCCCCGGAGAGGTTGCGCCACAGCGTCACGTCGCCGGGGACGTAGGCGACCCGGCGGTGCAGTTCGACGGCGTCGGTCCAGGGGTCGCGGCCCAGGAGTTGGGCCGCGCCCGAGTCCGCGTGGAGGAGGCCGAGCAGGACGCGGATCGTCGTGGACTTGCCGGAGCCGTTGGGGCCCAGGAAGCCGTGCACCTCGCCGGCCTCGACATCCAGGTCGAGACCCGCGAGGGCTTGCGTCCTGCCGAACGACTTGTGCAGTCCGGAGACGGTGATTGCCTTCGTCATGGTTCAGAACGTACGCTTCTTTCAGAAATTTGTGAAGTTAAGGAAGTGTGTGAAGCCCGGGTAGGGTGAGTCCATGACGGATGAGGCGGAGCGGGACCAAGAGGCGGTCTCGAAGTTCGTGGAGAGTTTCGCGGCGCAGCTCGTCGAGGCCGGGATGCAGCGGATGCCGGCCCGGGTCTTCGCGGCGCTCCTGTCCTCCGACGACGGCGCGATGACCTCCGGTGAGCTGGGTTCGCAGCTGCGGATCAGTCCGGCGGCGGTGTCCGGGGCGGTGCGGTATCTGGCGCAGACGCACATGGTCTCGCGTGAGCGGGAGCCGGGTTCGCGGCGCGAGCGGTATGTGGTGCACGGCGATCAGTGGTACGAGGCGCTGACCAATCGCGAGGCCCTCATCAAGCGCTGGGAGGGGGCTCTGCGGGAGGGGGTCAGCAGTCTCGGTGCGGAGACACCTGCGGGGCGGCGGATGGCCGAGACGCTTGCGTTCTTCGAGTTCGTCGAGGGGGAGGTCGCGGCGATGATGGAGCGTTGGCGGGTTCACCGGGAAACACGGTTCGGTGGAACCCCTTAAGGGGCGCGGGGCTGTATCGATGTGCGGCTCCGCCGCGTGGGCGCGACCAGCCACGACGCTCCCGCAGATTCGTACTCGTCTGCGGCCCGGTGGTGGGCTGGTCGCGCCCCGCGGCGGAGCCGCTCATGTCACAGCCCCGCGCCCCTAAAAGAACCTCAGCGCTCCTTGGTTTCTTCGAGGACCGTGCGGCCCAGCAAGGCATAGCGCTCAGGAGCCCTGCGCTTCAGGTACTGGGCGTAGCCGATGCCCGTCGCCGCGACCAGCAGTACCAGCCACGGGGTTGCCTTCAGGACCGGCGAGTTGGACTCCGAGCCTGCCGCGACGCTCATGTTGGACACCAGGAGCAGCACCACCGCCAGCATCGCGATACCGCCGACCAGCGGAGCCGTGAACGTCTTGAACCAGTGCCGGCTCTCGGGGTGGTTCTTGCGGAAGTAGGCGAGTACCGCGAAGGAGCAGACCGCCTGCACGACGAGGATCGCCATCGTGCCGAGGATGGCCAGCAGGACGTACAGCGCGTTGGCCGGGTCCTTGCTCGTGGCCCAGAAGCCGAGGATCAGTACCGCGCTCACCACCGTCTGCACCAGGCCCGCGATGTGCGGGGAGCCGTGCTTGGCGTGGGTGCGGCCGATGGTGTTCTTGAGGGACGGGAGCACACCCTCGCGGCCCAGGGCGTACATGTAGCGGGACGCGCAGTTGTGGAAGGCCATGCCGCAGGCGAGCGAGCCGGTGATCATCAGCCACTGCATGAGGTCGACGGCCCAGTGGCCGACATAGTGCTCGGTGGGGTTGAAGAAGAGGGCGAGCGGGTTCGCGGAGGACGCGGCCGTCACGGCCTCGGACTCGCCGTTGCCGATGATGGCCATCCAGGAGACGAAGACGTAGAAGACGCCGACGCCCAGGACGGAGATCATCGTCGCCTTGGGGATGATCTTCTTCGGGTCGCGGGACTCCTCGCCGTACATCGCGGTCGACTCGAAGCCGACCCACGACCAGAAGGCGAAGAAGAGACCGAGACCGGCGGACGTCCCCTTGAACGCGTTGACCGGGTTGACCGGGCCGAAGGTGAAGCCGTGCGGGCCGCCGCCGTGCAGGGCGACCGAGATCGCCATCGCCGCGAGGACGGTCACCTCGGTGCCGAGCAGGACCACGAGGAGCTTCTCGGCGACCGAGACGCCGAACCAGGTGCCCGTCGCGTTGACCGCGAGCATCACCAGCGCGAAGGCCCACCACGGGATGTCAAGTCCCGTCTGGTCCTTGAAGGTTCCGGTGGCGAAGGTCGAGAAGATGCCGATCAGCGCGGGCTCGAACACGGCGTACGCGAACGTGGCGAGGAGCCCGGAGGCCAGTCCGACGGTGCGGCCGAGGCCGTAGGAGATGAAGCCGTAGAAGGCGCCTGTGGACGTGATGTGCTTCGCCATTGAGGTGAAGCCGACGGAAAAGATTGCCAGGACGACCATTGCGACGAGGTAGCTCGCCGGGGCGCCTATGCCGTTGCCGGACGAGACCATGAAGGGCACGTTGCCGGTCATCGCGGTGATCGGGGCGGCCGTCGCGACGGCCATGAAGACCACGCCCAGCAGGCCGATGGCGTTGGGCTTGAGCCGGTGAACGGCGCCGTCCTCGCTTGTGTTCGCCGCGGGGGCGACTCCTTCGTCCACTGCCATCGGATGGCCCCTCTCCTGCTGCTCTCGCTGCCGTTCGGCTGGTGTGTCGAACCGGAACTCTGTAGGGCGAATGAGTCGGCCAAGGGTTGCGGGACGTTAAATGTTTGTCAACCAGACCTTTAGAAATCTGAGGAAATCTGGGGGCAACACGCGGCTCGTACGGTCACCGGCATGAGTACGTACACCTCCACGCTCGGCGGCCACAGCTACCGCTTCGGCTCCCTCGCGCGCCTGCTCGCCGCCGCGAGCCCGGAGCGCTCCGGCGACCGGCTGGCGGGGCTGGCCGCGTCGTCCGCCCAGGAGCGGGTCGCGGCACGCTGGGCGCTGGCGGACGTACCGCTGACCGCGTTCCTCGCCGAACCGGTGATCCCGTACGACACCGACGACGTGACCCGGCTGATCCTCGACACGCACGACACGGGTGCGTTCGCGGCGGTGGCCGGGCTGTCGGTCGGCGGGTTCCGGGAGTGGCTGCTGGCGGCGGAGACCGATGAACTGGCCGCCGTAGCGCCGGGGTTGACGCCGGAGATGGTCGCGGCGGTGTCGAAGCTCATGGGCAACGCGGACCTCGTCGCGGTCGCGCGCAAGGTGCGGGTGGTGACCGCATTCCGCTCGACGATCGGTCTGCCGGGGCGGTTGGCGACCCGCCTCCAGCCGAACCACCCGACCGACGACCCGGCGGGTGTGGCCGCGGCCCTGCTCGACGGACTGCTCCTCGGCTCGGGCGACGCGGTGATCGGCATCAACCCGGCGACGGACAGCCCGAAGGCGGTGAGGGATCTGCTGGAGCTGCTGGACGGCGTGATCCAGCGGTACGCGATCCCCACCCAGTCCTGCGTCCTCTCCCACGTCACGACGAGCATGGACCTGATGGAACGCGGGGCGCCGGTGGATCTGGTCTTCCAGTCCATCGCGGGTACGCAGGCGGCGAACGCGTCCTTCGGCGTGACGCTGGGGCTGCTCGACGAGGCGTACGAGGCGGCGAAGGCGCTGGGCCGGGGCACGGTCGGCTCGAACGTCATGTACTTCGAGACGGGGCAGGGCAGCGCGCTGTCGGCGGACGCGCACCACGGGGTGGACCAGCAGACGGTGGAGGCACGGGCGTACGCGGTGGCCCGCCGCTACGACCCGCTCCTCGTGAACACGGTGGTGGGCTTCATAGGCCCGGAGTACCTCTACGACGGCCGGCAGATCCTCCGTGCGGCCCTGGAGGACCACTTCTGCGGCAAGGTGCTGGGCCTGCCGATGGGCCTGGACATCTGCTACACCAACCACGCCGACGCGGACGACGACGACATCGCCACGATGCTCACCATGCTCGGCGTGGCCGGCGCGTCCTTCGTGATCTGCACACCGGGCGGCGACGACATCATGCTCAACTACCAATCCGCCTCGTACCACGACGCGTTGTACCTCCGCGAGGTCCTCGGGCTGCGCCCGGCACCGGAGTTTGAGACCTGGCTCGCCTCCATCGGCCTGCTGGGCGAGGGCGGCGAGATCAGGGACGTGTCCGGTACGGCCCACCCGTTGACGGCGATCGGAAGGGAACTGGTGGCATGACGATCAGTCAAGTGGAGTCTGTGGAGCGGGATTTGTGGCCTGCCCTGCGCCGCCACACGCAGGCGAGGATCGGCCTGGGCCGGGCGGGCTCGGGCCTGCCGACGCACCACCGGCTGGAGTTGCAGGCCGCGCACGCGGCGGCGAAGGACGCGGTCCACTCCCCGTTCGAGCCGGACGTCGTGGCGGCGGCGCTGCGAGGCGAACCGACCGTACGGGTGCGCAGCGCGGCGCCCGACCGCCTCACCTACCTCCAACGCCCCGACCTGGGGCGCCGTTTGGACCCCGCCGACCGCGCACACCTGCCGGTGGGGGATTGGGACGTGGTCTTCGTGGTCGCCGACGGTCTGTCGAGCCGGGCGGTGCACGAGCACGGCGCGGCGATGGTCCGAGCGACGACGGCCCTCCTGCCGACGGCGTGGCAGGTCGCCCCGGTGGTCCTCGCCGAGCAGGCACGGGTGGCCCTGGGCGACGACGTCGCCTCGGCGATGGGCGCGGCGATGGTCGTCGTCTTCGTCGGGGAGCGCCCCGGGATGTCGGCGGCGGATTCGCTGGGCGCGTACCTGACGTACCGGCCGAAGCCGGGGGTGACTACGGATGCGGACCGGAACTGCCTGTCCAACATTCGGCCGCCGCTGGGGCTTATGTATGAGACAGCGGCGGGAAAGTTGGCGGGGTTGATGGGGAG
>NZ_JBXVPZ010000247.1:0-14062 GCF_057961495.1 Streptomyces sp. P5F9
CCACGGAGAACCCCACGGACTCCGGCCCGGAATCGACCTCGTACATCGGCACCACCCTGGGCTGACGCCTCCGCCCGCACGTCCCCGCACACCCCGAGCGACCACGCCGCCGTAGATCCATCCGGGCGCGAGGTCGCTCTTTGCGTCCCGGCTCCTCACAGCTCCGTGTCGGGCCAGTCCAGCAGGCGGGCCCCGATGACCGCCGTCTGGAGCGTGTACCGCTGGCCGGGGTCCGCCGGGTCCGCGCCGGTCAGCTGGTGGATGCGCTCCAGCCGGTACGTCAGCGCGCGCACGCTCAACGAGAGCCGGCGCGCGGACTCCGCCGCCACACAACCGGCGTCGAAGTACGTCGACAGGGTGTCCAGCAGCGGGCGCGCACCGCCGCGCGCCCTGGTCAGCGGGCCCAGCGCGTCGAGGACCAGATCCGCCATCGCCTGCCGGTCGCGGGTGAGCACCGGGTAGACCAGCAGGTCGGCGGCGCGCAGGAGGGGGCCCTCCAGATTGAGCCGCTCGGCCAGTTCGAGCGTGTTCAGGGCTTCCTCGTACGACTGGACGATCCCGCCCGCGCCCGGCTGCGGCCGGCCGATCGCCGCACGGGCGCCCTCCGCGGCGGCGTACGCCTGCTTGGCGAAGTGGGCGAGGATGTCGTCCTGGTCGCCGGGCGCGACGCACAGCATCCGGCCCGCCTTCGTGGTGAGCAGGATGCTGCGGTCACCGAAACGGCTGATCATCGCGCGCTCCACCTGACGCGGCACCGGCGCGCTCTCGTCGTACGGCGTCGGGCCCTGGACCACGGCGACCGCGTGCGAGTGGGAGAGGCGCAGGCCGAAGCGCTCGGCGCGTTCCGCGAGCCGGCCCAGATCGCTGCGGCCGTAGAGCAGGTCGTCGATGAACTCCCGCCGCGCCGCCTCTTCTTGGCGTACGGCGAGACGCTGCGCGCGTTCGTAGCCCTCGGCGAAGGCGTCGACCACCTGCTGCACCGCGGCAAGGGTGCAGTCGGCGGCGCCGGGGGTCTGCGGCCAGGCGGCGCGGGTGGCGGCCAGATGGGCGTTGACCAGGGAGCGCAGTCCGTGACCGGCCTCGGCCGCCTGCTCGCCCAGGGCGCGGCGGGCCGCCAACTCGGCCCGGGTCAGGCGGCGTCCGGTGCCGGCGACCTCCGCCAGGAGCGGTGCGTACCCCGCCAGATAGTGCTCAGGTATGTCGCGCTCCGGCAACTCCGCCCCCGTTTTTCTTGACGCCCTGGTGACGCTTTCTTAGCGCGTCATCGGCATCAAGACCCTAATGAACACTGCCGGGTTCCGGCAATGCGCGGGCGCGCACCCCGCGTGCACCATGGCGCCAGGGGAGCACCGCGGAAGGTTCCGGTGCCGGACACCGGCAGGTGTCCTGCACCGGGACCGCGATCCGCGCTTCCCCGGAGTCTTCACACTCTTGGCGCGTGCTGAACGCGACGGGCATCGGACAGGGAACGGGGGGCCGGGATCATGGGGGCGTTCTTCGCTGCCGCGACCGGTTTTCCCACCGTCGTCTTCACCGCCGCGCTCACCGTGGTCGTCCTGTTCTGGCTGCTGGTCGCGCTGGGCGCGGCGGACGCCCACGGGCACGCCCATGTTCACCTCAACTCCCGTGCGCACTCCGGCGGCTGGGGGCTCGGCGGGGTCCCGGTGACCCTCGCCTTCTCGCTGTTCACCGCCGTCGGCTGGCTGATCAGCTACTGCGCGAGCGTGCTGCTCGTCCCGTCCGGCCCGGTCGGGGTCCTGGTCGGGGCGGTCGTGCTGACCGTCACGGTGTACGTCTCCTGGCAGGCGACCAAGCTGCTCGTACGACCCCTGCACCGCCTGTTCCCCGACGAACACGGGCCGTCCCGGCTGGACTTCGTCGGGCTGACCTGCACGATCCGCACCGGGCGGGTCGACGCCGGGTTCGGACAGGCGGAGGTCAGGTCGGCGGACGGCTCGGCCGCGGTGGTCCAGGTCCGGCAGACGGGCAACGACGCCCTCGCCGGCGGCAGCACCGGACTGCTCTACGCCTACGACGAGACCGGCGAGTTCTTCTGGGTCGCGCCCTACGACAGCGCGCTCGACCCGCGGACCGGCCCCGGCACGACGGGATAGGCCGCCAACTCAGGCCGCCCGCACGCTCGTTGACCTCCGCTCGCCGCTCTCACTCGCTGATCCCTGCCTGCTCGTCGACCACCCTTCTCATCTCTTGGGGACCCATGTCATGAATGCCATCACCGTCGGCATCGGTGTGTTTGTCGCCGTTGTCCTGCTCATCGCGCTCACCCTGCTCCTGGTGGTCGGCCGGCTCTTCCGGAAGGTGGAGCAGGGGCGGGCGCTGATCGTCTCCAAGACGAAGAAGGTCGATGTCACCTTCACCGGTGCGGTCGTGCTGCCGGTGCTGCATAAAGCCGAGTTCATGGACATCTCGGTGAAGACCATCGAGATCCGGCGCACCGGGCGCGAGGGCCTGATCTGCCAGGACAACATCCGCGCCGACATCCACATCAGCTTCTTCGTGCGGGTCAACAAGACCGTCGAGGACGTCATCAAGGTCGCGCAGGCCATCGGCACCCAGACGGCGAGCGACCCGGCGGCGATCCAGGACTTCTTCGCCGCGAAGTTCTCCGAGGCGCTGAAGACCGTGGGCAAGCAGCTGGACTTCGTCGATCTCTACACCAAGCGTGAGGAGTTCCGGGACCGGATCATCCAGGTCATCGGCACCGACCTCAACGGCTACCACCTCGACGACGCGGCCATCGACTTCCTCGAACAGACGCCGATGACCCAGCTCGACAACCAGAACATCCTGGACGCGCAGGGCATCCGCAAGATCACCGAGCTGACCACGATCGAGCACGTCCGCACCAACGAGTTCCAGCGCACCGAGCAGAAGGAGATCACCCGGCAGAACGTCGACGCCCGGGAGACCATCCTGGAGCTGGAACGCCGGCAGGCCGAGGCGGAGATCAAGCAGCGCCGTGAGGTGGAGGTCCTGCGGGCACGCGAGGAGTCCGCCACCGCGAAGGTGCAGGAGGAGGAACGGCTGGGCGCGCAGACCGCTTTCCTCCGTACCGAGGAGCAACTCGGCGTCCAGCGCGAGAACCAGGCCCGCGAGATCGCCGTGGCGCAGAAGAACCGCGAGCGGGTCATCGCCGTCGAGAACGAGCGCATCGAGAAGGACCGGCTCCTCGAAGTCATCGCCAGGGAACGGGAGACGAGCCTGTCGGGAATCGCCCGCGACAAGGAGGTCGAGGCGGAGCGGCGCGAGGTCGCGGACGTGGTCCGGGAGCGGATCGCCGTGGACCGTACGGTGGCCGAGCAGGAGGAGGCCATCAAGAAGCTGCGGGTGGTCGAGGAGGCCGAGCGCACCCGCCAGTCGGTGATCATCGCCGCCGAGGCGGAGGCGCAGGAGAAGCTGGTCAAGGACATCAAGGGCGCCGAGGCCGCGGAGGCCGCCGCCAAGCACCGCGCCGGTGAGCAACTCACCCTCGCCGAGGCCCGGTTGAAGTCCGCCGACCTGGATGCCCGCGCCAAGCTGCGGCTCGCCGAGGGCATCCAGGCGGAGGCGGCCGCGGCCGGACTCGCCGAGGTGCAGGTCCGCGACAAGGAGGCCGAGGTCACCGTGAAGGCCGGCCGCGCCGAGGCCGAGGCGACGGGGGCGCGGCTGCGCGCGGAGGCGGAAGGCACCGAGGCCCGGCTGCGGGCGGAGGCCGAGGGCACCCGGGCCAAGGCGCTCGCGGAGGCCGAGGGTGCGCAGGCCAAGGTGCTCGCGCAGGCCGAGGGCGTACGGGCGAACGCGCTCGCGGAAGCCACCGGCATCGGCGAGAAGCTCAAGGCCGAGGCGGAGGGCCTCACCGAGAAGGCCGCCGCGATGGCCGCCCTCGACGACGCCTCGCGCGGCCACGAGGAGTACCGGCTGCGGCTCCAGGCCGAGAAGGAGATCCGGCTGGCCGGGCTCGACGTGCAGCGGCAGGTCGCCCAGGCGCAGGCCACGGTCCTCGCGACCGGCCTTGAGCACGCCGACATCGACATCGTCGGCGGCGACTCGGTCTTCCTCGACCGGCTGATGTCGTCGATCTCGTTCGGCAAGAGCGTCGACGGATTCGTCCAGAACTCCCAGACGGCACAGGCGTTGGCGCGTCCCTGGCTGGACGGCACGTCGAACATCGCCGACGACCTCGCCCGCGTCCTCGGCCCGGTCTCCACGGCCGACGTGCAGAACCTCACCGTGTCCGCGCTGCTGATGAAGCTGATGACCTCGGACTCGGCGAACGCCGGTCAGGTACGGCAACTGCTGGACAAGGCAGGCGAGTTGGGCCTGGCGGACACCCCGCTGGCCGCGCTCAACGGGCACCCGGTCAAGGCCTGACCGGCCCGACCCCCACCAACGGTCCGGAACTGCCGCACAGGGGACGGCAGTTCCGGACTCACCCCCTGAGAATCCGAGAGGGACCCCATGACCACCGGCCTGGACACCGGCACCTACGAGGTCCTGCGCGACCGCCTCGCCGCACAGGCCGCCGAACTCGCCCGCCGCGCGGAGACGCTCAACGCCCGCCGCACCGAGGAGTTCGGCTCCACCCGCCTGGAACTCACCGGCACCGAACGCCTCGACACCGAGCACCCGGCCGCGCCGCGGGACATCGTCGCCGTAGGAGACACCCTCCTCTTCGGCCGCCAGGTCTCCCTCGGCGTCACCCGCGAGACGACGGTGGCCGACGTCCTCGCCCTGCACGACTGCCACGACCTGCGCCGACTGCCCGAGGACGCCGTACCCGGACTCCTCGACGACCCGGACTTCGTGCGGGAGTTCACCGCCCTGCACCGGTACTACCGTCAGGCCCGCCTGCTTCAACTCCGGCGCCTCGAAGGCAAGTTGCTGGCCGTCTTCCGCACCGGCGAGAAGGCCGACGACATCCGGGTCCTGCGCTGGGCGCTCACGGACGACGGCCGGTCGGCGACCTTCCTGGACGCGCACGGCGAACGCGACCACGTCTTCCCGCCGCCGTACGACGTCGACTGGACGGAGACGACCCGCGAGGACCTCGTCCCCGGCCGGCATCCGCACGTCCGGATCCAGGACGGGCTGTACGTCGACACGGTCGGCGGGACTCTCACCGTCAAGGTGGAGGACAACACCGAGACGGGGGAGGGGATCTACTCCGAGCCGGTGGACGAGCCCTTGCAGTCGCCGGCCGACGCGGAGATCGCGTATGCGCGGGTGGGGGCGCTGATGCTGCTGCGTGTGCGTCCGTACAAGGAGGAGGCCCGGCGCTGTCTGGTCTTCAACACGCTGACCAAGGCTGTCGTACGGCTCGACGGGATCGGGCTGTCGTGCCATCGGCTTCCCGAGGAGCAGGGGATCGTGTTCCCGGGCGGGTACTGCCTGGCCACGGGGGTGTGGAAGACCTTCGAAGTGGACACCGCCGGGCTGGAGTTGGAGCGCGTGGTGCGCTCGCCCAACGGTGAGGACGTGCTGTTCGCGTACCGGGCGCGGGTGCCGGGGCGGAGCCTCCTGCTGCCGTACAACGTGATCCGGAAGGAGGTCGCCAACCCGCTGTCCTGCCAGGGCTGGGCGCTCTTCGGGGACGGCACGCTGATGGTGCTGCGCGCGGATGCGGAGGGGGAGGCGGCTCGCGTTCATCCCTTGCGGGTGTGGCGTACTCCGTATGTCTCCGACACGTACGCCGCCGCTCAACTCGTCGGCTCCGGGCCGCTGTTCCGCGTGGGGAACGCCGATCTCGTGCGGGGCATCTCCGACTGTCTGTCCCTCGCGGGGGCGGTGGCCGGGATGGAGCCCACGGCGGAGGTGTACGAGGCGCTGGTCGGCGCGTGTGTCCGGGCGGCGGACTCGTACCACTGGCTCGGGGACGCCGAACTCGGCGATCTGAGCGGCCCGTTGGAGGACGTCCGGGTCACGGCCGAGCAGGTCCTGGCCGAGTTCGAGACCGTCCGGACGCTCACCGCCCGCGCGGCCGACGCCCTCGCCGATGCCATGGAACGGCTCACCGGGCTCGTACGGCGGCTGCGGGGCGAGGCGCCCCGGGACGCGGCGGGCTGGGTCGCCGGGCTGACCGAACTCCGGCGGGCGCAGGGGCACTTGCTGACGTTGAAGGAGATGCGGTACGCGGACACCGCGCGGATCGAGGAGTCGGCGGCCGGGGCGGAGGCCGAGCTCGGGGCGTTCGGGCAGCGGGCGGTCGTGTTCCTGGCGGGCGAGGACGCGTTCGCCGGACACCATGAGGTGATCGGGGAACTGCTCGCGGAGGCGGGGGAGCTGGCCACGGTCGCCGAGTCGGCACCCGTGGCCGCCCGGCTCGACGAACTCACCGACGGGCTGCGGACGGTGACCGAGGTGATCGCCGGGCTCGACATCGGTGACGCCACGGTCCGTACGTCGATCCTGGAGCGGATCGCCGAGGTGCTGGGCGGGGTCAACCGGGCCCGCGCCACGCTGGACGCCCGGCGCAGGGAGCTTCAGGACCGGGAGGGCCGGGCGGAGTTCGCGGCCGAGTTCGCGCTGCTGGGCCAGGCGGTGACCGGCGCGCTCGCGGACGCGCCGACACCGGAGGCCTGCGACGCCCAACTCGCCCGACTGCTCGTCCAGTTGGAGAACCTCGAAGCCCGCTTCACGGACTTCGACGACTTCCTCGCCGAACTGACCGGCAGACGCGCCGAGATCTACGAGACCTTCTCCGCCCGCAAGCAGACCCTGGCCGACGAACGCGCCCGGAGAGCCGAGCAGTTGGCGGCCTCGGCCACCCGGGTCCTGGAGACGGTGGGGCGCCGGGCGGCCACGCTCGCCGACGGCGACGCGGTCAGTACGTACTTCGCCTCCGACCCGATGGTGACGAAGATCCGCCGCACCGCCGACCAACTCCGGGACCTGGGCGACCGGATGAGGGCGGAGGAGCTGACCGGCCGGCTCACGGCGGCCCGCGAGGAGGCGGTCCGCGCCCTGCGTGACCGCACCGACCTCTACACGGACGGCGGCCGGACCCTCCGTCTGGGCCGCCACCGTTTCGCCGTGAACACCGAGCCCCTCGACCTCACCCTGGTCCCCGCAGGAGACGGCGACGGTCTCGTCTTCGCCCTCACCGGCACGGACTACCGAACCCCGGTCGCAGACCCGGAGTTCGCGGCCACCCGCAGATTCTGGGACCGCCCGCTGCCCTCCGAATCACCGCGGGTCTACCGCGCCGAACACCTCGCCGCCCGCCTCCTCGACGAACACGGCGCCCAGTCCCTCGCCCAG
This sequence comes from Streptomyces sp. P5F9, assembly GCF_057961495.1. Taxonomy (NCBI): domain Bacteria; kingdom Bacillati; phylum Actinomycetota; class Actinomycetes; order Kitasatosporales; family Streptomycetaceae; genus Streptomyces; species Streptomyces sp. P5F9. The sequence continues at coordinate 7,258 of NZ_JBXVPZ010000247.1, forward strand.
GAACCCGACCTCGCCGCCCTGGTCCGCCGGGCCGCGCAGGAGTCGTACGACGAAGGCTACGAACGCGGCGTGCACGACCACGACGCGACCGCGATCCTCACCGCGCTGCTCCGCCGGTACGAGGGCGCGGGCCTGCTGCGGCACGAACCGGCCGCCCGGGCAAGGGCGTTGCTGTTCTGGACGCACGGTACGAGCGCGGAGGAGCGCGCGGGCTGGACGCGCCGGGCGCGCTCGCTCGCGCGGGCCCGCGACACCTTCGGACCGACCCAGGCCGTCACCGACTTCCTGACAGAACTGGCCGACCGGACCGGCGAGCCCGCCGCCGCGTACCTCTTCGACGAACTGACCACCGGCCCCGAGGGCTTCGTGATCAGCGCCGCCGCACGTACCCTCCTCGACAAGTTCCGCCGCACGACGGGGAGTTCGGCCTACGACGACGATGTGCTCGCCGTCGACGACCTGGCCGCCCGCCGCCAGCTGGTCGAGGCCTGGCTGACCGCGTACACGACGGCGTCCGGCACCGAGGCCGACCCGGGCGACCTCGCGGAGGCGGTGGCCGCTGAACTCTGCCCGGATGTACGGCGTTACGAGTCGGAGGCGCGGCTGACGGAGACGGTCGGGGGACTGCTGGGCACGCACCCGCGCATCGAGGCGGGGTCGTTGCAGCTCCGGGTCGATGAACTCCTCGCCCGGACACGGGAATTCAGGGCGTCTGACGTCCCCGGTCACCGCGCGTACCAGCGTCGCCGTACGGCACTCGTGGCGGCGGAACGTGCCCGGCTGCGCCTCGACGAGTACCGGCCGCGTGTGATGTCGTCCTTCGTGCGGGGGCGCCTGGTCGACGAGGTGTATCTCCCACTGGTCGGCGACAACCTGGCGCGGCAGATCGGTACGACGGGGGAGGGGCGGCGGACCGACACGGGCGGCCTGCTGCTGCTCATCTCGCCGCCGGGGTACGGCAAGACGACCCTCATGGAGTACGTCGCCGACCGGCTCGGGCTGGTCCTGGTCAAGGTCGGCGGGCCGGCCCTCGGGCACGGTGTCACCTCCCTCGACCCGGCGGAGGCCCCGAACGCGACCGCCCGCCAGGAGGTGGAGAAGGTCAACTTCGCGCTCGCGGCCGGCAACAACGTGCTGCTCCACCTCGACGACATCCAGCACACCTCGCCCGAACTCCTGCAGAAATTCATCCCGTTGTGCGATGCGACGCGGCAGGTGGAGGGCGTGTGGGAGGGCGTACCGCGTACATACGACCTACGGGGGAAACGGTTCGCCGTCTGCATGACCGGTAACCCCTACACCGAGTCGGGCGGCCGTTTCCGGGTCCCCGACATGCTGGCCAACCGTGCCGACGTCTGGAACCTCGGCGACGTCCTGACCGGCAAGGAGGCGGTGTTCGCCCTGAGTTTCCTGGAGAACGCGCTGACCTCCAACCCGGTCCTCGCCCCGCTCGCCGGCCGCGACCGCGCCGACCTGGACCTGCTGATCCGGCTGGCGGAAGGCGACACGACCGCCCGCGCGGACCGCCTTTCCTACGCCTGCGACCCCGCCGAACTCGCCCGGATCGTAGGGGTGTTGAGGCATCTCATCACCGCCCGGAACACCGTCCTCGCGGTCAACTCCGCCTACATGGCGTCGGCGGCGACGACGGAAGCGGCCCGCACGGAACCGCCGTTCCGGCTCCAGGGGTCGTACCGCACCATGAACCGCATCGCCCAGCGCATCGAGCCGGTGATGAACTCCCGTGAGGTGTCAGCGGTGTTGGACGACCACTACACCGCCGAGGCGCAGACACTGGGGACGGGCGCCGAGGCGAACCTGCTGAAGCTGGGGGAGCTGCGCGGCACGCTGACCGGCGAACAGGCGGTGCGCTGGGGTGAGTTGAAGGCGGCGTACGTGCGGTCGCGAGGCATGGAGGAGGGCGACCCGTTGGCCCGTGCGGTGGCGGCCCTCGGGGTGCTGGCCGAGCGGATCGGGGCGGTGGAGTCGGCGATCAACCGGGCGACCGGCCCGGGATGACGACCACCGACCTCCCCTGAGACCCTCCCTGTACAGCCAACTGCTAGAGCTGGAGCAGCCGTTGGGTGATCTCGCGGTACTGCCGCAGCGCGTTGCGGAACTCCTCGGACTCGGCCTCGGACGGGGACTCGGGGTCCTGGTCCGCCCAGGCGGCGCGGAGGAGGTCGCGGCGGGCGGCGAGCGCGGTCACGAGCTGTGCGGTGGCCTCGTCGTAGGCGCTCTCCGCCTCCTCCAGGGCATCGCGCGGGGTGTCGGCGAAGGTGTTGAGGGCGTGCCGTAGCTTCTGGAGGACCTTGTCCCGCTCGCTCGACGGGAGCAGCGGCTCCGGGCCCGGGGTGCGGCGTTCGGAGGGAACCCGGTTCTGGCCTGCGGGTTGTTGGGCGCGTGTCTGGTCGTACATCATCGGGAGTCGCTTCCGTCCCGCCCGAAGGCGTTTTTGGGATCGTCCTGCACCGGCCACTGCCCTGCGCCGTGCTGCCAGTCAACGTGCGGCGACGGTTCGTGTCAACGCGGCGGTCGCGCGCTCCCGGCCACCGCGTTCCGGCGCGGGCCGGAGTACCGTGGAAGGACCGAGGCCTTCGCGCGCCGATGTCCCGCTCCGGCGCCGTGTCCTCGCGTTTCCCTTCACAGGGGCAGCCCGTGACCCCGGCCGCGCCATCCGCAGCGAGGCCGAGGAGTCCCGGCATGTCGATCATCTCCACCCCGTCCACGACGGGAATCCCGGCGGGCACCGGCCCGCCGCCCCCGCCCTACGACGGCACCTCCCCCTTCCCGCCGGACGAGGGCCCGGCGCCCGTCCGGGACAGCGGGGACCGGATCTATGTCGGGGTCACGGCGGCGATCGTCGTCCTGCCGTTCGTGGGTCTCGGCCTGGCCGGCTGGCTGCTGTGGGGGCGGCTGATCCACCCCGTCGACATCGTGCTCGCGGCCGTCCTCTACACGGTCACCGGCCTCGGCGTCACGGTCGGCTTCCACCGCGGGCTCACCCACGGCTCGTACCGCGCGGTCCGGCCCGTGCGCGTCGCGCTCGCGGTCGCCGGGTCGATGAGCTTCCAGGGCGACGTCATCGGCTGGGTCGCCACCCACCGCCGCCACCACGCCTTCACCGACCGGCCCGGCGACCCGCACTCGCCGTACCGCTACGGCACCCATCTGCGCGGTCAGCTGCACGGACTGTTCGACGCCCATGTCGGCTGGCTGTTCCGCAACGACCGTACGCCGGCCGAGCGTTACGCCCCCGACCTCGTCGCCGACCCCGACATCCGGGCCGTCTCCCGCGCCTTCCCGTGGCTGTGCCTGTTCACGCTCGCGCTGCCGTTCGGCCTCGGCTGGGCGATCGGCGGCAGCTGGCTCTACGGCGTAACCGGCCTGCTGTGGGCGGGACTTGTGCGGATCGCGCTGCTCCACCACGTCACCTGGAGCGTCAACTCGCTGTGCCACATGATCGGTGAGCGTCCCTTCCGCACCCGGCGCCACGACCGCGCCACCAACCTGTGGCCGCTGGCCCTGCTCTCCTTCGGCGAGAGCTGGCACAACCTCCACCACGCCGAGCCCACCAGCGCCCGGCACGGCGTCGACCGCGGCCAGATCGACCCGTCGGCCGCCGTCATCCGCCTGATGGAGCGCGCCGGTTGGGCCTACGACGTGCACTGGCCGTCCGCGGACCGGGTCGCCGCCCGCCGCGCCTGACCTCGGCTACGACGCGCGCGGTGGTGCCGGGATGGTCCGGGTGTCGAAGTCGCCCGCGATGATCTGCGCCGCGAGGTCCGACAGGCGCAGATGGCGGGCGCGGGCGTAGGAGCGGAACGCGGTGAAGGCGTCGTCGACGGACGTGTTCCAGCGCTCCGCCAGCACACCCTTGACCTGCTCGACGAGGATGCGGCTGGTCAGCGCGGTCTGCAACTGGCTGTTCTCGACGTGCGACTGCTCCAGCGTGCGCTGCTGGAGCACCGCGATGGTGGCCACGTCGGCGAGGGCCTGGGCGAGCGCGATGTCGTCGTCGCCGAGGCGGTGTGGGGTGGTCTGGAAGAGGTTGAGCGCGCCGACGACCCGGTTGCGCAGCCGTAGCGGTATGGCGTGCGTGGTCACGTACCCCGTCTCGCGGGCCTGCGCCGCGAAGCGCGGCCAGGCCGCGGTCGCCTCGGCGCGCGTCAGGTCGATGTTGGTGCGGGGGGCGCCGCTGCGGTAGCACTCGACGCACGGGCCCTGGTCGTGCTGGAGCGCGAGGAGTTCCAGCAGGCGGGTGTGCTCGTCCGAGGCGGCGATGATCTGGAGTTCGCCGTCCGCGTCGACGAGGAGGATGCCGGCCGCCGACACGTCGAGCAGTTCGACGCAGCGCGCGGACAGCCGGTGCAGCAGGTCGATGACGTCGAAGTCCTCCACCAGGGAGTCCGCGACCTCCACGAAGATCTCGGCCAGACGTCGTTCGCGGGCCATGACCATCATCCCTCTCCAGTGTCGGGCGAAAACGGCCCGCTCATATCGTCGTCCAATTCGTCCCCGAAGCGGAGCCGGCGGGCGACCACGTCCGCCGCGACCTCTCCCAGGGGGCGTTCACTGCCGTAGGCATGGGCCCGCAGGCGCAACAGGGCCTCCTGGATGGGCACGCCCAGCTGGACACTGATCATCCCGGTCGCCTGGTGCACGACGGGGCGGTTCAGCCCGGTCGGCCAGTCCGGCATCGCGTCCGGCCCGGGTGCGGTGCCGTTCGCGTGCCCGTTCCCGTTCAGGAACACGCCGGTCAGCGCGGCCGTCAGGGCCGTGGCGTCGGCGTACTGCTGCTCGCTGATCCGTCGGTCCCCGGCGCAGAGCACGGTCAGTACGCCGACCCGGATCGCCCCGATGCCCAGCGGGAACCCGCAGACGCCCTGGACACCCATGTCGCGCGCGGCCGGCAGCAGCACCGGCCACCGCTCGGGGCGCACCCGGTCCAGGTCCGGCTCCAGCACGGGCGCACCGGTACGGACGGCCTCCGGGCCGGGGCCCTCGCCCAGGGTGAACTGGAGCTCCTCGAAACGGGCGCTCAGCCCGGGATGGCACCACAGCGGCTCGGCCGTACGGTCGGCGCCGACCAGCAGCGACAGGGCGACGCCCTCGGCACCCAGCGCCCGGGCGCAGGCCTGCGCGGGATCGCCGCCCTCACCGAGGCGCAGCGACCGCAGGACTTCGGCCATGCCGTCGCTGATCACCGTGCTCCGTTCCGCGGCCGCCGGGACACTTCGAGACGATGCGCCGACCGACGTCTGCCGTACCTTACGTGGCCCGGCGCTCCAGCGCGCGGTCGGCGAGCACACCCTTCGAGGCGTCCCGCACGCTCGCGTACCGCGGGAACCGCTCCACCAGACCGGCGGCCCGGAACACGAGCAACGGCCCCGGCCGGGAGTGCACGACGCGCAGCCACCCGAGCCGCCCACGACACTCCTCCCAGGCCGCGCTCAACGGCTCCAGAACACTGCCGTCCATGAAGGTCACGTCGAGCAGATCGACGACGACGAAGAGCCGTCCCGCGCCGTGCAGGGCCTCCTTCAGCTCGCGCGCGAAGGCAGGCACGGTCATCAGATCGAGCTCACCGCCGCCCCGCACCACTCGCAGTCCGCCTGCTTGTCCGCCTGTTTGTCCGTCCGGTTGTTCACCTGGTTCGTCGAACAGATCAGGATGCGGGCCCATGTGCCCCATCTCCCCTGTAAGAGAGTGGCTTTCGCCTTCTTGCGCAGGGCCTCTGTTGCGCGGAAAGGGACTGCACGGAGAGGGCCGGGGTCCCGGGCTGCCGTAGGACGAGCGTACTGCCGGGGAGGGATATGCCGGGAGCCGTTTCCGGCTAATGGATACCGGTTTCGGCCTTGTGCTTGCCTCAGTCGGCCTGATGCGGTACCCACTCGCTGTCGTCCAGCGAATAGCCGTACCGCGGACGCCCGCTCATTCCGCTGGTGTGGAACGGCTTCCCCTGATCGTCGATGCGCAGCACGCCCTTGCGGGTCCCGCTGGTCCACGCCAGCTCCAGATACCAGCGCACATCGTGCGACGCCGCGGCGGCCGTGATGTACAGGACCTCGGGATCACTCTCGCTCACCTTGTACGGCAGCCCCGTCTGCCCAGACTTCGGCGTGGCCACCGGCCGCGTAGCGTCCAGCCCGACGTCGAAGGAGTGCGTGGGCACCCCGCCACCGCAGCCGACCCCGACATACCCCATGGCATACGCGTTCCAGGCCAGCGGCGACCCGCTCTGCACCACCCGCACATTCAGCGACTGGAGTACGACGGTCTCCTGCCCGGTGCCCTGAACAGTGAGCTCAAGGAACTGGCTGCCCGCGGAGACGGCCCCCAGCGCACTCACCCAGCTCGGCGCGTCCTGCTCGGTGGGCGGCGGCGGCACCTTCGCCGCGTCCTCGTCGACCAGGTAGGTCTGACTGCACGGACTCTCCCAGGCATACGGCCGTGAGGTCACCGTCAGCGGAACGGCGGCCGCGGCCGCATCGGCGCCGCCGGCCTTGTCGCTCGGGGCGGCGGACGTGCCGGTCTTCGCCGTGGCGGACCCGGAGGGGCTCGCGCTGCCGGAGGGCGAGGTGGAGGAGGGGGAGGAGGTCGCCTTCGCCTTCGACGACGGGGAGGCGGAGGTGCCGCGTCCGGTGGAGGTCACGGCCCCGGCGTCCTGCTTCCGGTCGCCGCCGTCGCCACCGTCGCCGCCGGACACGAGACGGGGGACGAGCGCGGTGGCGGCGACGACCACGGCTACGGCGACGGCCGCGAGGAGGGTGGTGCGGCGGCGGGTGCGATTGCCGTTGCGGGG
>NZ_JBXVPZ010000248.1:0-14056 GCF_057961495.1 Streptomyces sp. P5F9
GGTCAGGAAGCGGGAGGGGTCAGGCGTTCCAGACCTGGAACTCGGACAACTGGCCCGCGGGCCAGCCGGTGTTGGCGGTGACGGTGACTCGGAAGTAGCGGTCGGTGGCCGCGGGGAAGGTGAGCGTCAAGGTGTTCTTGGTGCCCGGGTCGAAGGTGTGGGCGGCCGACGCCTTCAGGGTGGTGAAGGTGCTGCCGTCGGTGCTGCCGCTCAGGGTCAGGGTCTGGGTGCGGGCGCCCCAGGCGGCGGGCAGTTGCAGGACCACGCGGGAGGCGCTGCGGGCCGAGCCGAGGTCGACCTGGACCCACTGCGGAAACGTGTTGTTGGCGCTCTCCCAGTAGGTGTTCTGGTTGCCGTCCGTCACGTTCGACGACGGGTACACGTCGGTGTGGCTGGACTCACTGGTGGGCTTGCCGGCGGCGAGGTTGGTGTTCGCGGTCTCGGTGCCGGTGCCCGAAAGGGCCACCGTGGTGGGGCTGTTGGACTGGTTGCCGGTCAACGTGAGGGTGCCAGCGCGGGTCCCGGAGGCGGTGGGTCCGAAAGTGACGGAGACCGTGCAATTCGCCCCAGCTGCCAGGGAGTTGCCGCAGATGTTGGTCTGGGCGAAGTCGCCGTCGGCGGTGATTCCGGTCAACGAGGCAGTGTCGGCACCGGAGTTGGTGACCGTGACGGTCTGTGCGGCGCTGGTCGTGTTCACGGCCTGGTCGGCGAAGGTCAGTGACCCCGGAGTCGCGGACAGGGTGGCCGACGGTGCGCTACTCCCCGTAGCGAAGCCGAAGTTGTTGATGTTCCAGCCGCCGCTGTCCTGGTCGAGCGTCAGAACCTGTCGGCCGGCGGGCAGAGTCACGTGCGTGGTCGCGGTGCCCCAGGTCTGCCAGTCGCCGGTGGCGGGCAGGTCGACGGCTCCGGTGAGATTCGTGCCGGAGGCGTCCGACAGGTGCAGCGCGCCGGGCACCGCGGACGGGGCCGCGACGCGCAGGTCGAGGGTGTAGGTGCCGGCCGTGGCGACGTCGACCGTGTAGCGGAACCACTGTCCGGCGCCGGTCCAGCCGAGGTTGTAACCGCCGCCGGTGTCCGAGGTGTTGTCCAGGTCGACGCCGTCGGCGCGGTAGGAGGTGGCGTTGCCGTTGACGGAGGTGACGCTGTACGCGACGCCCTGGCCGCCGGTGTCGTAGTCCTCCGCCTGGACCGTGCCGGGCACCGCGGCCGGAGTGCCGCCATAGGGGCCCTCGGGGGCGGGCGGCGGCCAGTGGTTGTCGCTCAACGTGGCGACGAAACCGGTGGAGTTGTTGACGAAGGCCGAGGTGCCGGAGCCAAGTCCCGTGACCGTGTTGCCGGTTATCGTCGCGGAGCCGGTGGGCGCGGGGTAGAACGGCGGCGAGATCGCGATGCCGTTGCGGCCGGGGGCGTTGACGGTGTTGTCCTGCAGCAGGGTGTTGGTCGAGGTGGAGAAGGCGATGCCGTCGTAGAGGGAGTCGGTGACGGTGTTGCCGGTCACCGTGACCTTGTCGACGGTCCCGGTGTTCTGGCCGTCGCCGCCGTTGCCGATGTGCAGAGCGGGTTGGCCCTGGCTGTAGGCGTTGCCGCCGGAGCGGACCACGGTGTTGCCTGTCACGGTCGCGGACAGCAGGTCGCTGCCGTTGGCACCGAAGCGTCCGGCGCCCAGGCCGATGTAACGGGCCGTGTCGCTGACGTAGTTGTCCTTGACCTGGTGGCCGCTGCCGCCGTAGATCCCGATGCCCTTGCCGCCCCAGGGCGCGATCGAGGTGTTGCCGCTGACGGTGACATCGCTCATCGGGTTGTAGTGGGTCTGGGAACCGTCGCTGTTGGTGTTGTACGCCACCGAGTTGATGGCGATCGCGTCGTCCCCGGTGCCGCGGACGAAGTTGTTGGTGACCGTCAGGTCGTTGCCGGTGTCCGCGCCCAGCGACACGTTGTTGACGTTGATCCCGTCGGCCCAGATCGACGTCAGCCTGCTGTTCTTGACCGTTCCGCCGGTGCCGGAGGCCCAGAAGCCGGACATGGTGTGCTGGGTCCAGATGCCGTCGGCCGACCAGTCGGTGCCGGTGGTGTCCATCGCGCCGCCGTCCCCGCCGGTGGTGCTCCGGCTGACGGCGTTGGCGTCGATGTGGAAGTTGCGCACAGTGCATGAGGTCAGGTCGAACAGGGCTGCCAGCGGTGTGCTGTTGGGGACCGGGACGTCACGGTAGACCGTGCTGTACCAGAGGCCCGCGCCCGCGATGGTGATCCCTTGTGCGTCCAGTCCCGCGGTGCCCTTCACGTAGAAGGTGCCCTGCGGGATCCACAGGGTCTTCCCCTGCTGCTCGGCCCGGTCGATGCAGTTCTGGATGGCCGCCCGGCTGTCCACGGACTGGCTGTCGGCGGCGCCGTTGGTCGGGGTGTCGTCCGCCACCGCACCGCAACTCGTGATCGAGATCGAGTTGGCCGGCTGCGTCTGCGGCGCCGGCGGGTTCTCGACGTCGACGGAGTCCACGTCGTAGAAGGACGCGCTGTTGTCGGAGTCCTTCCGCAGCGAGAACGTGGCGCCCGTCGGGATCGGGGCCCCGGTGACGAAGGCGTGCGACTCGTCCCAGAAGACCCTCGGGTCACCGTCGGCCGGGTTCTGGTCGTCGCTCGTGTTGTAGTTGCCGTTGCCCTCATACACCCAGCTCTGCCGGGAGTTGAGGTTCAGCGCCTGCCGGAACACCCCGTTGACGTACAGGTTCAGCGTGCCGGTGAGACCACCGCCGGACGCCGAATCCGGAATGCCGGCCCGGACGTTGAGGAAGGAGATCGGCTGCCCGGTGGTGTTCGTCCACTGCACCGACTGGCCCGTGTCGCCCAGGTGGACATAGGAATGGCCGGACGCCTCCAGGGCGGCGCTGGAGTACTGCGTCGTCGGCGCCGAGGTCAGCGACCGAACAGCCGCGCCGCCGGCGGGAGTTCCCCCCTCGGCTTCATAGACCGAGAACGGCGTCGTCGCACCCACCGCCGCGCTCGCCACGCCCTTGGCCGGCGACGCCTGCTGTGTGGCGGCGGCCGGTAAGACGGACACGCACAGCGCACCGACCGCGGCGACGGCCACCGCCAGGTGCCGGGGTCTGAGGATCGTCAGCATGTGAGGCTCCTTCACGGAGTGGGGGGAGACCGGCGCCCCGACCGTACAGAGACCCCATCCACCCCGCTAGATTCCGACGAAGTAAAGAATGAAATATGCAAGTCACTGCAAATTACTTGCAGAGATATGCAAATCACTGACGTCACAAAGGTGCGACTTCCGCCGCCCGCGCGGCTGCCGTGTCGAGGTCCAGTCATGCTTCCTCGGTCAGGTCGGTGGCGGCCCAGCGGGCAGCGGACACGACCTCCTCCGGGGTACGGAAACCCGCGACCACGCAGGCCACGCCGGGGTCGCAGAGCGGCGTGCGGGAGTGCGGTGCCGTGCCGATCGGACACCCCGGCAAGATGCCGGGCACGACGCAGTGCCGATTCCCAGGCGGGGCCGTGGTCGAAGGTGGCGTCACTCGTGGGGTGAGGACGGCTGAGCAGACCGGAGTTGAACGGGGTGGCGGACCAGCGTCTCGGGTACGGCGAAGCCTCCTGCCGTCAGGTCGGATCCGGTGGGTGTCGTAGTAGCGCCTCCCTGTGTCCCAGGCGGCATCGAATCCCAGCGTGCCGACCTGGACGCTCGTACGACCCAGGGGGCGTGCCCTCACGAGATTCCCGATTCCGCGGCCCTCGCGGCATAGAGAAGGATCTGCTTCATCTGGCAGGCAGGACCTTAAGGATGGGATCCATTCCGCGCAACACCCGGGCAGGAGTGCACAGTTCAGCACGCTTTGTCAGGGTATTCGCTGGACTCCCGACCGAGATCTGTCCGATGTCTTCCCAACTCACAACGGCAGTGCCATATTGGCCACGAAAAATGAACCTGATTCATTCGTGACGCAAGAGGGGTTCGCCTTGGGTGACTCAACACCGGCCTACCGTCCGGGATATGAACTGGTCGCGGAACAACTGCTGGAGTACATCGCCCAGCAGAACCTGCGACCCGGCGACCGCCTCCCCACCGAGCAGGGTCTGGCCCAGATCCTGGGAGCGTCCCGCAACGTCACCCGCGAGGCAGTGAAGGTGCTGGCCGCCATCGGCCGGCTCACCGTGCGGCGAGGCGCCGGCATCTTCGTCGCCGCCTCGGTCGGCGGACTGCTGGACGACGAACTCTCCCACTTCCGGCCGACCGGCATGGAAGACGTCCGCATGCTCCTGGACTACCGCAAGGTGATCGAGTCGGAGACAGCACGCCGTGCCGCCTCCCACGCCACCCCGATCGAGGTCCGGGCCATCCGGGAGAGCGCGGAGAGTTCCCTGACGGCGGCCACGATGAACGACGTGGACACCTTCGCCAAGGCGGACGCGGCCTTCCACGACTCGGTGGGCGCCGCCTCGCACAACGTGTTCCTCCGGGCGAGCGTCGCCGGCGTGCGGCGCCTGGCGTCCCAGTCCGACGTGCTGCTCTTCCACGGTGACGTGCCCGGATCGCTGGAAGTCGCCGCACACCAGCATGTGGCCATAGCGGAGGCGGTCGCCGCGGGGGCGGCCGATCTCGCCGAGCGGCTGATGGTGGAACACATCGGCACCACGCAGAGCCAGTTCGAGAGGAAGATCCGCGACCGGCTGTTCAGTACCGGGGCCCAACCGCCCGCCCCGGAGGCACCGACCTCCTAGATCCGGCCGACCCCGCGTGTGTCACCGCACAGCGATCGGGCCGCCCGACACCCTGAAGTCCCGGTGGACGACCGGGACTTGCAGGTATCAACCTCCCTCAGGCGATTGGATAGGTGTGTCTCATCCGTCTGCGCGCAGGGGCGCTTGGACGCCGCCGCGAAGAAGTTTCCCCGCCGCCTTCGTCGTGGCCGCGATGGCAGCCGCCCTGCTGAACGCCGTGCCGGCCCAGGCGGCTCCCCCGCCGCAGGACCTGAACATCTACGTCTCTCCGACCGGCCGGGACGCGGGCTCGGGGACCGCCGCACACCCCTTCAAGACCCTTGACCACGCACGAGATTACGTACGGGACGTCAAGCAGAAGGCCAAGGGCGACATCCACATCCGGCTCATGTCCGGCACCTACCAGCTCAGCCGTACGTTCACCCTGACCGCGCGGGACTCCGGCCGCGACGGGCACCGGATCGTCTACGAGGCCGCCCCCGGCGCGCATCCGGTGATCAGCGGGGGCAAGCAGGTCACCGGCTGGACGCCGGCCGACTCGGCAGGGAAGGTCTACAAGGCCGAGGTGGGCGACATCGACACCCGCCAGCTTTATGTCGACGGCGAGTTGGAGACCCGGGCGCGCAGCGGCAAGAACCCCGCCGGCTTCAGCCAGACGTCCACCGGCTACGCCTTCACCGACTCCAGCCTCAACACCTACAAGCGCCCCTCGGACCTGGAGGTCGTCAGCTCCTGGGGCTGGAAGCTGATGCGCTGCCCGGTGCAGTCGATCGCCGACAACAAGATGACGATGCAGCAGCCCTGTTGGCACAACGCGCATCTCCAGCAGGGCCAGGAGATCCAGAACCCGACCTGGCTGGAGAACGCCCGCGAACTGCTGGACACCCCCGGTGAGTGGTACCTGGACAAGGGCGCGGGCGAGATCTACTACATGCCCAAGGCCGGCCAGAACCTCTCCACCGCGAACGTCACCGTGCCGCTCGTGCAGGACCTGGTGGACCTCGACGGCACCAGAACCGCGCCGGTCGGCAACGTGTCCTTCCAGGGCATCACCTTCTCCAACTCCACCTGGCTCGCGCCCAGTTCGTCCGAGGGCCTCATCGAGGGTCAGGCCGGTTTCCGGATGGTCGGCAACGACCCGGACTTCGACGCGACCCGCCTGAAGTGGCAGAAGACGCCCGGCGCCGTCAACGTCTCCTACGGCCACGGCATCGGCTTCGAGGGCAACACCTTCACCCATCTCGGCGCGGTCGGGCTGAACCTGAACACCGGCACGCAGGGCACCGACATCACGGGCAACGGCTTCCGCCAGATCGCCGCCACCGGCATCCAGATCGGCGGGGTCGACGTGATAGACGCCCACCCCGACGACCCCCGGGACATCACCAAGGACACCAGGGTCGCCAACAACGTGGTGACCAAGGTCGCCGACCAGTACAACGGCTCCATCGGCATCCTGGCCGGCTACACCGACCACACCACCATCACCCACAACAAGGTCTACGACCTGCCCTACACCGGCATCTCCGTCGGCTGGGGCTGGGGTCTCACCGACCAGGGCGGCGACACCAACTACCCGGGAAACCTGGGCGTTCCGGTCTGGGACACCCCCACGACCAGCCGCGACACCGAGGTCACAGACAACGAGATCTACGACATCATGAAGTCGCAGGCCGACGGCGGCGCCATCTACACGCTGAGCTCCAACCCCGGCGGCGTGGTGTCCGGCAACTACATCCACGGCACACCACCTCCCGCCTACGGCGCGATCTACCACGACGAAGGCAGCCGGTACTGGACGAACACCGGCAACGCCCTGTGCGACGTCGCCTACCAGTGGCTGTTCCTCAACCACGGCATGGACATCGACGCCACCGGCAACTTCACCACCCAGCCCGCGTACTCCACCCAGGCCAACAGCACGGGCAGCACCATCACGGGAAACACCACCGTGGGTTCCTGCGCCCAACTCCCGGCTTCCATCGTCAACAACGCGGGCCTGCAACCGAGTTACCGCCACCTCGACCCGGACCCCGCCGTCACGGACCACCAGGCGCCCAGCAGCCCCGGCACTCCGAGCGCGGTCACCGACTTCCCGACGATCGCGGACCTCACCTGGCCCGCGTCCACCGACGACATCGCCGTCACCGGCTACTCCGTCTACCGCGACGGCAAGCTCGTCAGCGCCACGGGCAACACCTCGGTGCGCCTCCCGGGCCTGACCGCTGGCAAGACATACGCCTTCCGCATCACCGCCCGTGACGCCGCCGGCAACGAGTCCGCTCCCAGCCCGACCCTCCGCGTCACCATGCCCTCGGGCACGGACCTCGCCCTCAAGAAGCCCGTCACGGCCTCGTCGTACTCCGAGGACAACACCCCGGCCAAGGCGGTCGACGGAGACCTCTCCACCCGCTGGGCCCAGGGCCTCGGCCTGCCCGACCCGTCCTGGCTCCAGGTCGACCTCGGTGCGTCGTACGACGTGAACGGCGCGATCACCACCTTCGAGAAGGCGAGCGGCTACAAGTACCGCATCGAGGTGTCCCCCGACGAGGTCCACTGGAAGACCCTCGCGGACCGCACCGCCGCGAACACCACGGCGGCGACCGACTACGCCCACACGGACACTCCGGTCGCGGGCCGTTTCGTCCGACTGACCGTCACCGGCTCCAGCTGGAACGGCGGCAGTATCTACGACTTCCAGGTCTACGGCACCCCGAGGACCGTCACGGACCACACGGCCCCGACCGCTCCCGGACAGCCCACGGTCAAGCCGCTGCTGCCCGGCCTGGTCGATGTCAGCTGGCCCGCGGCCACCGATGACACCGGCGTGACCAGCTACGTCGTCTACCAGGACGGCAAACGGATCGGTGTCACCGACGCCACGACCCTGCGGGTCCCCGGCCTGACCGCCGCCACGGAGTACTCCTTCACCGTCGTGGCACGCGACGAGGCGCTGAACGCCTCCGCCCCCAGCCCGGCGGCGGCGGTGACCACCCCGGCCGACAACGACCTGGCCCTGAACAGCTCGGCGACCGCGTCCTCCGAGTCGGAGGGCTACGCCCCGGCGAAGGCGGTCGACGGAGACCTCTCCACCCGCTGGGCGCAGGGCCTGGGACTGCCCGACCCGTCCTGGCTCCAGGTCGACCTCGGCAAGGACACCGCCGTCTCCGCCGTGGTCACCACCTTCGAGTTGACGAGCGGCTACAAGTACCGCCTGGAGTACTCCACCGACGTCCGGAACTGGTCGACGTTCGAGGACCACACAGCCGAGAACACCACCACGCGGACCAACTACGCCTTCGCCGGCACCCCCGTCACCGCACGCTTCCTGCGCCTGACCGTCACCGGTTCCAGCGGGAACGGCGGCAGCGTCTACGGATTCCAGGCGTACGGCGGCTTCTGAGCACTCGGCTTCCGAGCACTCCGCTTCCGCGTACTGCGCTGCCGCGTACTCCGCCCTCGAGCCGAAACCTTTCTCCCTACAGAAGACGAAAGCCAGGATGAAGATCACCCATGTCGAAGTGCACCGGATCGATGTTCCGGCAGCCAGTCCGCCCTTCCGCTGGCGCGACGGGCTGAGCGGAAGCGCTCCGGTGGGCGACGGCGCGGTCCTGCACATCGGGACGGACGAGGGAGCCGAGGGCGTGGCGGTGTTCGCCCGTCCGGGCGCCCACTCCACCCTGCGGGACCTGGTGGACCGGGTCTTCCGCGCGGAACTGGTCGGAGCCGACCCGTTCCAGCGGGAGTGGCTGTGGCACCGGGTGTGGGAGCTGGACCGAATCCACGAACTCCCGCTCCCCACCCTGGGGTTGATCGACACCGCCCTGTGGGACCTGGCCGGCCGCCATCACGGCGAGCCGGTCTGGCGCCTGCTCGGCGGTTTCCGGGACGCCATCCCCGCCTACGCCTCCACCTCGACGTTCGCCGGCGTCGCGGAGTTCCTCGACGTGGCGGACCAGTGCCTGGAGTTGGGCTACCGGGGCATCAAGCTGCACGCTTGGGGCGACGCCCGCCGTGACGCGGAACTGTGCCTGGCCCTGCGCGAGCACGTCGGCCCCAATGTCCCTCTGATGTACGACGGTTCGGCGGGCTTCGACCTGCCCGACGCGATCCGGCTGGGGCGGGCGCTCTCCGAGGCCGACTACCTCTGGTACGAGGAGCCGATGCGGGAGTTCAGCATCTCCGCGTACCAGAGGCTGGCCGAGACCGTGGACGTACCGCTTCTGGTGGCCGAGACCTCCGACGGTGCGCACATGAACGCGGCGGACTTCATCCGGGCCGGCGCCGCCACCTTCGGTGTCCGGACCGGCACCACCCTCCGGGGCGGTGTCACCGGCGCCATGCGCACCGCGCATCTCGCCGACGCCTACCGGCTGCGGGCCGAGGTGCACGGTTCGGACATTCCCAACCACCACCTGTGCATGGCCATCTCCAACACCACCTACTACGAGTCCCTGGTGACCTCGGTGAACGTCGTCCGTGAGCGCCACGTGGACGACCAGGGCCTGGTGCACGCCCCCACGGGACCCGGCATAGCCCTCCCCCTCGATTTCGGCTACGGCAGCCAACTCCTGCCGTTCGTCGAGCAACCGCGCTGAGCGGCGCGAGAACAGAAAGGCAAGGCAAGACGATGGAGTCTTCCCGATCTCCGAGAACCGGCCGGCGTCACTCGCTGCTCCGCGCGGCCGCGGTCACGCTGTCCCTGGCCACCGCGTCCGCCCTGGCCGGCTGCGCCGGCGCCGACACCACCACCCCTGCCGCCTCCGAGCAGTCGGCGTTCAAGCCGGTTGCGCAGAAGGCGAGTTCACAGATAACGGTGTGGGCCGACTCGACCCGGCTGCCGTCGGTGCAGGCGTACCAGAAGGCGCACCCGGAAGTGAAGATGAAGATCGTCACGTACGACGGCGGGGCCGACGGATCGACGTATCTGCAGTCGAAGGTGCAGCTGTTCGACCGCACCGGCAGCGGGTGGCCGGACGTGGTGTTCGGCACGCCGACCGACGTGACCTGGGCGTCGGAGGCCACCAAGCCCGGCGCGCAGCCGTTCGCCGCGCCCCTGGACGAGAAACTCGTACCGCAGAGCGCGCTCGACGGCTTCGCCAAGGGCTCCCTGACACCCTGTCAGTTCAACGGCCACACCTACTGCATGCGCAACGACATCGCGCAGGTCGTGCTCTGGTACAACAAGTCCCTTATGGACAAGTGGGGTTACCAGGTCCCCACCACATGGGAGGACTACGAGGCCCTCGGCACGAAGGTCGCCAAGGAGCACCCCGGCTACCTCGTCGGCTCGGTCGGCGACACCAACTCCCATGAGTCGTACTTCTGGTCGGGCCAGTGCCCGGCGTTCAGCCTGACGAAGCCGGACACCCTGCGCACCGACCTCCAGGACCCGAAGTGCACCCGCATGGCGACACTGCTGGACCACCTGATCAGCGCCAAGGCCATCGCCACCCAGGGGTTCTTCAGCCAGGGCTTCGCCAAGAACAGCGGCAGCAAGGTCCTGATGGCGTACGGCCCTTCCTGGTACGGCCAGTACCTCTTCAAGGCCGGTTTCAAGACCCCGGCCAAGCAGATCGCCGCGGCGCCCCCGCTGACCTGGCAGGGCGAGAGCACGGCCGCCACGGGCAACGTAGGCGGCGGCGTGTGGATGGTGTCCTCGCACAGTGCCAACCTCAAGGCGTCCTCGGACCTGGTCACCTGGCTGACCACCTCGGACGAGAACCAGGCCACCGCGGCCACCTACCCGGCCTACACCCAGGCCGCGAAAGCCTGGCTGGCCAACCCGGCCAACAAGGACTACTTCGCCAATGATGTGAGCGGGCCGTTCGAGCAGGCCGCGAACGAGGTGTGGACCGGCTGGTCGAACACCAGGTTCTCGGACTCCACCGCTTGGTCCAGCGTCGTACTCCCGGCGCTGACCGCCGGAAAGAGCCTGACCGAGACGCTGCCGGCCTGGCAGCGGGAGATCACCGGCGAGGCGAAGACCCAGGGCTACAAGGTGGTCGATCAGTGACCTTGCTGGAGACCGAGCGCGTCGCCGTCTCCCCCGTGCGCCGCCGCACCACGCCGCGGCGCACGGGCCGCGGCCGCGCGGGCTACTTCTTCGTCGCCGGCTACGCGCTGCTGCTGCTCGCGTTCGGCGTCTTCCCCACCGGGTACGCGTTCTACCTGTCGCTCACCAACGACCGGGGCCAGTTCACCGGACTCAACCAGTTCGTGAAGGTCGTCCAGGACTACCGCTTCGCCCCGGCCTTCACCCACATGCTGGTCTATCTGGTCATGTGGCTGGTGACGCTCGTCGTCCTGGTCGTGCTGACCGCCGTGGTCCTGCGCGGCCGCGTGCGGCCAGGCACCTCGGCGCTCTTCCGCTTCCTCTACTACATTCCCGGCGCCCTCGCCGGAGTGGCGAGCGTGCTGGTCTGGCTGTTCATGCTGGACCCCGACGTCAGCCCGGTGTCCTGGCTGCTCACCGCCCTGGGGTTCAAGACGTTCGCCGCGGTCCTGGCGCCCGGCAACCTGCCGCTGATCCTCATGCTGATCGCCTTCTGGACCGGTGCAGGAGGCTGGATGGTCGTGATGTACGGGGCGCTCAACAACATCCCCGACGAGGTGCTGGAAGCGGCCCGCATGGACGGCGCGGGCCCGTGGCGCACCGCCTGGCACATCCAGATCCCGATGATCCGGCAGTGGATCGCCTACATGGCGATCATGGCCTTCGCGACGGGCACCCAGTTGTTCGTCGAGCCCCAACTCCTCCAGACCGCCAGCCTCGGCCGGGTGAGTCCCACCTGGTCGCCGAACCAACTGGCCTACGTCTACGCCTTCCAGCAGGGCGACTTCAACGGCGCCGCCGCCATCTCCGTCGTCCTCCTCGCCGTAGGCCTCCTCGCCGCGGGCCTGCTGGTCGCCCGCTCGAACCTGTTCACGTTGGACGAGAAATGACACAGACGACTCCCTTCCTGACGGCCGTGAGGCGACGCGCCCGCCCGTCAAGAAGCCTCCCCTTCCTGGTCGTTGGACTCCTCCTGGCCTTTCTCCTGGTGTTCTTCGTCCTGCCGGTGATCTGGCTGCTGCTGGCACCGTCGAAGACCGCCGGCGAAGTGGTGCGGGACAACCCGCTCTCCTTCGGCTCGTTCCACCAAATAGGCACGGCCTGGCGGCACTTGTTCGCCTTCCAGGACGGCGTCATGACGAGGTGGCTGCTCAACTCGGCCGTCTACTCGGGCGGTTCGCTCGTCCTGACGCTGGCCGTCAGCGTTCCGGCCGGCTACGCGCTGGCGCTGACGAAGTTCCGGGGCCGCAAGACACTCCTCGTGATCACCCTGGTCACCATGATCATGCCGCAGGCCACCCTGGTGCTGCCGATCTTCCTGGAGCTCAACCGCTTCCACCTCATCGGCACCATCTGGTCGGTGATACTCCCCTTCTCCTTCTATCCGTTCGGCGTGTACCTGGTCTACATCTACTTCGGGAGCAGCCTCCCCAGGGACCTGCTGTCCGCCGCGCGCATCGACGGCTGCACCGAATGGCAGCTCTTTGCGCGCATCGCGCTCCCGCTCGCCAAACCGGTGGTCGGACTGGTCGCGTTCTTCAGCTTCGTGGGCAACTGGAACAACTTCTTCCTGCCCTACCTCGTCCTGCCGAACAGCGAGCAGTTCCCCGTCCAGGTGGGCCTGAACCAACTCCTCACCTCGACACCGTCGTTCAACCCCGTCGCCGGCGCCGGCCTGAACATCACCATCCCCGAACTGGCCCTGGCCATCATCGTCGCCATCCTTCCTGTCCTGGTGCTCTTCGTGTTCTCCCAGCGCACCCTGGTGTCCGGGATGCTCGCCGGATCGAGCAAGGAATGAGCGCCGCCTCCTGTCTGCAGAGGAGTCCGTGTGTACCGGCTCGATCCGCGCTACGCCCCCGCCCCCCCCAGGCCGTCCTCCGCACGGGATGGCAGGCGGTCGCCTCCCAACTCCCCGACGGCCCGGCGGTGTTGGCCATCGACGGCCCCCGTCCGTCGACTGGTCCCTCCTCGCCGATCGCCTCGAACACCACTTGACCGAGCGCGGTGTCGCCGTCACCCTGCTCGACATCCGGAACCACTACGCACGGCCGGCGCTCGTCAGAAGCCGTACCGAACGACTTGCGGACGCCGACGACCCCTACTTCCGCCTCGTCTACGGCCCGGCGCCGCCCTCGTCGAGCACGACCTGCTCTGGTACGCCGATGTGCCCAAGCGCTACGTGGAGGCCGCAGTCGGAGCGGGCGAGCCGGGCGCCAACCTCGGACTGCCGGGCGTAGAGCCCGGCTTCAGGCGTCTCTTCTACATCGACTGGCCGATGCTCGACGGCCGACCGCTGGAGGGCACCGTCTCCCGCCGCGCGATCCTCGCCCGCTACGGCGACCCCGCCGGCGACGTGAGCGACATCGCCTCGCGAGCCCGGGCCGGGGAGGAGCGGGCCCAGTGGGTACTGGACGAGGCCGTCACCGGACTGGGCCTCGTACTGGGCCCGCGCATCGTGGGCTTCGGCGCGACCGTCCTGGTCGTCGGAGGCTCCATGGCCCGTTCCTGGGACCTCGTCGCCCCCGCCCTGTCCACCGGTCTCGTGACCGGCGGCTGGACACCGGACGACACGTGTGCCCCCACGGATCCACTGGTCTCCCGGAGCTCGTGCGATACGGCCTGCCGGCTCCGCGGGGGACGCCGCACTGGTGGGCGCGGCCCGCGCGGCGGTGACACCCGGCACCACCTGTCCGTGGAAGTCTCCAGCCCCCTTCAGCCGTATCGCCGCGAACTGCCGGACGCGGCCGGTCAGTTTGCCGCGTCCAGTGACCAGAGCGGAGTGCTGCCGGCGACGCGGCAGGTGAGGAAGTACAGGGGTATCGGCGGCGTGTAGGGCTGCCCGGTCTCGGGGGAATGGATCAGACGGGGATGCTCCAGGCCCGGTTTCGGGCGGGTGCTCGTCCATGAGGGGTCGGCCACCTGGGCGCCGATCGCATAGCTGACGGACGGCGGCCAGATGACGCCGATGTGCGAGCCGGCCGGCACGATCCACCACCAGCGCCGGGCGTCGGCGAAGATGCAGCCGACACGCTGAAGACGGTCCAGGATGCGTTCCCCGTGTTCCCGGGGCATGCCCACGGCGTCGTATCCGAGGTTCGCGCGTAACGGCGCCGGGATCACCAGGCGTCCGGACCGGATGCGGTCGTACGTCGGCGGCTCGGCGGGAGTCGGGGGCGGAGTGAAGCTGTGAGCCAACGGTTCGGAGGGGGACGGGATCGGGTCGCGGCTGCGCGATCGGTACATGAGGGGGACCCTTCGGCCGAGTGGGGGATGGGC
>NZ_JBXVPZ010000249.1:0-14022 GCF_057961495.1 Streptomyces sp. P5F9
CCTCCCCGACCCCCAACGGCACGATCTCCGTACGGCTCGGATTCCCGCCGAGGATCACGCTGTTGTCGTACGACGCCGAGGGTTCCGTCACCGTCGAGTAGGCGAGGCGCGTGTAGTACGGGTCGTAGCGGACATCCTCGCTGCCGTGGTTGTGGAGGCGGACCAGGCCGTCCGAACTGGTCGACTGGAGAAGCCAGTTGGCGGGGGGGATCGGCGTGACCGCGTCTTCCCGTTCCGCCGGGCCCGGTTCCTCCGGCGCCGTCCACACCTCGTGGTCCGGCGGGAGGAGCAGACCGAGGAAGCCCTTGCTGGCCCAGTACGGGGACGCGGGGCCCGAATAGCCTTGCAGGATCGCCTCGTTGGGGCCGTGCCAGCCCAGACTCAGCAGCCCCCGGTCGTCCACCGCGCCCCGGTCGAGGAAGTACTTCAGTGCTCCGGAGGCCAACCGTCGCGTCTCCCCCGGCAGCAATGGCGTACGTCCCGTCAGCGCCCCCAGCCACAGCGGAGCCGTAGTCGCGAAGCGGTAGGTGAGGGAGCGGCCCTGGAGCATCGGGGCGCCGTCGGCGCCGAACAGGCGGGCGTAGTCGGCGAGATGGCGTTCCAGGCGGCCGCCGTAGAGGTCGAGGAGCCGGGGGTCGTCGGCGAGCCAGGCGTGCAGGACCGGGTAGAGGTGCATCGCCCAGCCGTTGTAGTAGTCGAACTTGCGGCCGTCGCCGTCGGTGTACCAGCCGTCGCCGACGTACCAGTCCTCGATGTGCTCCAGGCCTCGGTCGATCGCCTTGCGGGACTCTTCGGCCTCGTAGCCGATCTCCTGGAGGAAGCCGCCCACCGTGACGGGGAACAACTCCCAGTTGCAGGGCCAGGGTTCGGCGGTGAGGGCGTCGGCGAGCCAGGCCGCCGCGCGCTGTTGTACGGGCTCGTCGAGGCGGTCCCAGAGGAGGGGACGGGTCAGGCGCAGGGCGAGGGCGATGGACGCCGCCTCGACGAGGGGCTGGCTGCGGTCCTCGATGCGCGGCCAGACGCCCCCGACTCCTGCGGCGAGTCCGTCGGCGTAGCGCTCCAGTGCCGTCTCGTCGCGGCGGAAGGCGGCCAGCAGCAGGGTGCGGGCAAAGCCCTCCAGGCCGTCGGAGAGCCTGCCGGACCAACTGGTGTGGGTGCCGGGGAGGTGGTAGAGCGCGCGGTCCTCGCTCGCGAACGGCTCGACGGCGGCGAGGAGGGTGTCGGCGGCCGACTCCCAGTGGGCGCGGGTGTAGCCGGTGCGGGGGCTCAACGCGCGGTTGTCGGCAGGGAGTTGCATCGGCTCGCTTTCACACGCACGGCGGGAGGGTGGAACCTGGGGCGCCCCGGTTCCGGTCGGAACGCCCCAGGGGTCTTTCGGGTCTCACCCCACTCGTACCCGGTCCTCCGGCAGCAGATGCCGGGCGACGAGTGCGTCGCGGACCAGGCCCGCGTACACGGTGGCTCCGTGCGCGGAGGTGTGCGTGTTGTCCTTCTTCTCGTTGTAGAGGTAGATGGCCTTGGAGCCTTCCACTCCCAGCGATTCCACCAGCGCCTTGGTCTGCGCCGTGAGGTCGATCAGCGTTACCCCCTCGGCGGCGGCGACCGAGCGGACGACGCCCGGCAGGTCCACGCCGAGTCCGTTCACCAGCAGCGCTGTGTTGTTGTTCAGTGTGCCGTCGGCATTGAACCAGCGCCGGACGATCGGTGTCACGAGGACGGGACGACCACCCTTGTCACGGATACCCGCTATCAGGGTTTCCAAATTCGCGCGATACGTCGCCTCGTCGGTCGTCTTGTCATTGTGCGCGAGCTGGACGAGCACGAGGTCGCCGGGGTGGATCAGCGGCTGAACTGTCCCCCACAGCAAGGGATTCTCCAGGTACGTGACCGTACTCTCCCCGGAATCCGCGTAGTTGGCGACGGACACGCCCTTGCGCAGGAACTGCGGGAGCTGTTGGCCCCAGCCGGAGTACGGGGCGCCCGGTTGGTCGCAGACCGTGGAGTCGCCGATCAGGATGATCTGGCGTGCGTGGTGGGCCGGGGTGACGCGAATGTCGGCAAGTGCGGGCGCCGTGCCGCCGAGGGTGAGGTCGAGGCCCGGGGTGCCGTCGGGTCCGGTCGGTTCGCCTTCTGGCGTACGGACGTTGACCGTGAAGCTGCGGGTCACCGTGCGGCCGGCCGGCGTTGCCGTCTCGGGGAGCAGAGAGCGCCGGGTCTCGCCGCTGATGGCCGTACTCGCCGCGCTCTCGCCACCGACGCGGACCGTGACGTCGTAGGTGCCGGGCGGGACGTCGAAGTGGCAAGCGGTGGCAGTGCAGTTGGCGATGCCGAGCGGGGGTGTGCGGTCGTGGGCCTGGGCGGGTGCGCCCGTCAGGGCGGCGCTCAGGGTCAGTGCGGCCAGCAGGGCGATGTTGAAACGTCTCATTCGCGGCTCCTCCGTCCGACGACAAGGCCTGGCGGTGGACCGTACCGCTATGGACAAGCGCTTTCTAGACCTGCGTCAGATTTCACGTCATCGCCAACTCCAAGGCTGCGAAAGCCCTTTCGCGAAATCGATTCAACTGCCACCCTCCAAAGCACCCGCACCCCCACCTCCCGAAGGAGGCACCCCCATGTCCGGTTCTGTGAACAGACCGGTTCGCCGCCGCACCTTCGTCCTCGGCGCAGCGGCCACGGCCGGTTCGGCGGCGCTCGCCGGGCCGCTCGCCGAGAGCGCGTCCGCCGCGAGCTTCGGCTACACCGACGACGGCTCGAACTACGTCGTCGACACCGGCGCGAGCCTCGTCTTCAAGGTCAGCAAGACGAACGGCGACCTGACCTCGCTGGTCTACAAGGGCACCGAGTACCAGGGCTACGGCGGCATGAACTCGCATGTCGAGTCCGGACTCGGCGCCTCCACGGTGACCATCGCGCAGTCCGGCACGACGATCCTGATCTCCGTCACGCACGGCACGCTGAAGCACTACTACGCGGCCCGCAGCGGCGAGAACAACGTCTACCTGTGGACCAACAAGGCCGACACCTCGGTCAGCGCGACCCGCTACATCGTGCGCGTCAAGGCCGGCATGTTCCTCAACGACGAGCCGGATTCCTACACTTACGCGCCGACCACCATCGAGTCCGCGGACGTCTTCGAGAAGTCCGACGGCCAGACCCGCTCCAAGCACTACTCGAAGAAGCGGGTCATCGACTACGACTACGTCGGCTGGACCACCGGAAGCGTCGGCCTGTGGGTCGTGCGCAGCAACCACGAGAAGGCGTCCGGCGGTCCGTTCTACCGTTCCCTGCTGCGCCACCAGAGCGCGGACGGCGGCGGGTTGTACGAGATCCTGTACTACGGCGAGAACCAGACGGAGGCGCAGCGCTTCGGTCTCCAGGGCCCGTACGTCATCGCCCTCACGGACGGCGGCGCGCCCTCCTCCTCGCTCTACCACGCCAACCTCACCACCTCGTGGGCCGATTCGCTCGGCATCTCCGGGTACACGGCTTCCGGCAGCCGGGGCCGGGTCGCCGGTGTGGGCATCACCGGGCGCGACACGGCGTACGCGTACACGGTCGGGCTCGCCAACTCGGCGGCCCAGTACTGGGGTTCGGCGCGGGCCTCGGACGGCTACTTCTCGATCGCCGGAGTCCTGCCGGGGACGTACACGTTGACGGTCTTCAAGGGTGAACTCGCCGTCTACACCGGGTCGGTGGCGGTCACGGCGGGCGGGACGACGACGCTGAACAGCATCGCGATCCCGTCCTCGAACGACCCGTCCAACGCGAGCGCGATCTGGCGCATCGGCAACTGGGACGGCTCGCCGAGCGGGTTCAAGAACGCGGACCTGATGACGTACGCGCACCCCTCCGACGTACGGGCCGCGTCCTGGACCGGCAACGTCGTCATCGGCAGCGGCACGGAGACCTCGGGGTTCCCCTGCTATCTGTGGAAGGACGTCAACAGCGGCATCATCGTGTACTTCAAGCTGACGGCCGCCCAGTTGGTCGCCGCGCACACGCTGCGCATCGGTGTGACGACGGCGTACGCGAACGGCCGGCCGCAGGTCGTCGTCAACGACACCTGGACCTCGGCCGTCCCCTCGCCGCCGACCCAGCCGAGCACGCGGTCGCTGACCGTCGGCTCGTACCGGGGCAACAACAACACGTTCACGTACAGCGTTCCGGCATCCGCCTGGCTGACGGACTCCAGTGCGTACAACACGCTGAAGATCTATGTGGCGAGCGGTTCGGGGACGACGTCGTTCCTGAGCGCGGGCACGTCGATCGACGCGATCGATCTGCTGGCCTAGAGGCGGCAACTCCCGGGCGGGGGGCGGCGACTTGTAGGCATGACAGAGCCGAACACGCACCGCCGCTCCCCCGCCCGGCGTCGAGCCGCCGCCGTGGCGACCGGTACCGCGGCCGCCCTCGGGCTGGTCGCGGTGTCGCTGGTGGCCCAGGCGCGGGCCGCCACCGTCATCACCGTCGCCAAGGACGGTTCGGGCCGCTTCACGACCGTGCAGGCCGCCGTGAACGCGGCAGCCGCCGGTGACACCATCTCCGTCGCGAAGGGCACGTACACCGAGATCGTCAACGTGCCTTCCGGCAAGACGGGGTTGACCATCCAGGGCGCCACCGGCAACGCCGAGGACGTCGTCATCACCTATGACCGGGCCGCCGGTTACACCGATGCCAGTGGCAACAAGTACGGCACGCTGGGCAGTTCGGTGGCGACCTTCTCGGCGACCGGGCTGACCGTCACCGGGATCACGGTCCAGAACACCTTCGACAAGTCCGCCCACCCCGACATCACGGACACGCAGGCCGTCGCGGTCACCGCGCAGGGCGACCGGCAGACCTTCGCCAACGACCGGTTCATCAGCCGCCAGGACACCGTCCTCAACTGGTCGCCGTCGTCGACCGGTCAGTACCGGCAGTACTTCTACTCGTCGTTCATCTCCGGCGACGTCGACTTCGTCTTCGGCAACGCCACCGCCGTCTACGACCGGGTGAACATCCAGCTGCGCAACTCGGGCGCCGCGGCGGGCGGCCTCAACGGCTTCCTCTCCGCGCCCAACACCAGCTCCGCGAAGACGTACGGCATCCTCGTCACCGGCAGCTCGGTGAGCAGCTCCGCGGCGGCCAACACGTACTACCTGGGCCGCCCTTGGCATCCGACGGCGGACGCGGTCGGCCAACTGGTGATCCGGCAGACCTCGTTGCCCGCCGCCGTGAAGGTCGCCGGGCCCTGGACGGACATGAGCGGGTACTCCTGGAAGAACGCCCGCTTCTTCGAGTACAAGAACACGGGCGCGGGCGCCACGGTGAACTCCAACCGCCCGCAGCTCACCGACTCCCAGGCCGCGAGCTACACGGCGCAGAAGTACCTTGCGGGCACGGACGGCTGGAACCCGGTCCGGTAACCGTGCGCTCAACTACCGCGCGTCCACTGCTGGTTGGTAGCCCCGCTGCACGTGTAGGTGATGATCGCGGCGGAGTTGGCGGTGGACGCGCCCGACACGTCCAGGCACTCGCCGCTCGTCCTGGCCTTGACGAGGACGTAGCTGCCGGACGTGGTCAGGCTCCACTGCTGGGTAGTGGCGCCAGTGCAGTTCTCCTGGGTGACGTTCGTCGAGTTCTCCTGGAGGCACAACGAGCTGCCCCGGCCCATGAGTTCGTAGTAGCCGGTGCCGAGGTCCTTGAACCACCATTTCTGGTTGGTGCCGCTGTTGCAGGTGTACTGGCTGATCGCGACCCCCTGCCACAGCGACTGGTTGGCCACGTCCGCGCACTTGGCGCTGTTGCGGGCGATGAGCGTGTTGTACGTCGCGCTCGTGCCGGTGATCGTGCCGGCGGCCGTGTCGATCGACACCTCCGGGTACCAGGACGCCATGGACATCGAGGTGGTGGTCGGGAAGGTCAACGGCAGCCAGACGTAACGGGAGTCGTTGACGGTGCCGCCGAAGGAGTTGCCCCAGCGGTCGCCCATGTAGAGGTACGAGGTGCCCGAAGTCCCCGTGACCGGAAGGACGTAGGCGGTCTGCGAGTTGTATGCGGTCGAGTCGCCGACGTTCGTGAACGCTGTCCACGGGCCACCGATGCTGGTCGCGGTGGCGTACTGCTGCTGGTTGGCGCTCCAGCCGGTGGCCGCCGAAGTCAGCATGAAGTAGACGCCGTTGCGCTTGAACAGGGCCGGTGCCTCACGGTGTCCGCCCACCCACGGGTTGGCGACCAGGCTGTCGATGGCGGTGTAGTCGGCGGTGAGCTTGTAGATGTGCAGGTCGTAGTTCTCGTTGGCGGCGGAGACCATGTAGGCGGTGCCGTCGGTGTCGACGAACGTCGTGATGTCCCGGGACATGTTGTCGCCGAGCGGCTGGAAGCTGCCCTGGTAGGTGTAACTGCCGTCCACGGTCGAGGAGACGGCGACGGCGGCCTTGGCCTCGCTGTAGTCGACGCCGTTCTCCTTGTGCATCCACATCACGAACTTGCCGGTGGACGCGTTGTAGATGACCTTCGGCCGCTCGATGTAGGCGGTGCCCAGCTCGGAGGCGCTGGACTGGGTCAGGACGTGGTTGCGGAACTCCCAGTTCTTCAGGTCCGTGGAGCGGTAGGCATCCACGTACTTGAAGGTGTTGTCGGCGTTGCGGTCCTCGCCGAACCAGTAGTAATAGCTGCCGACCTTGATCACCCCGCCGCCGTGCGCGTGCACGGCGTTGCCCGAAGTGTCCGTGAACTGCGTGCCGTTGGTGATGGTCTGGGCGGCGGCCTGGGCCGGACCGGCGGTCACCAGGGCCGCGGCGAACGCGCAGCACAGGGCGACAAGGATTGCGTACACACGTCTCATCTGACGCCTCTCGGAGGGGAGTTCGAGATTTCGTACGGCATCTGTCATTACGAACGCCGAAAAGGTACGGGTGTGTTACGGGAAGGTCAACGGGTCGCGCGTGACAAAGACGGTCGCGAGATTTCTGTTATCGCCGCCGCCGACGCCCGTCTCCAGTGACGTGCGCAGCCATACCCACAAGACCTCAGCCGCCGTTGGCGCCCTCGCGACCGTCGCCTTCTTGGTCGGCGCTCCCCCTGCCTCGGCCGCCGGCACCCGTGACGCGACCGCCGACGTCCTCGCGGACCGCGATGTCACGCTCACCGGCGACACGGTGGTCACCGTGCCGTCCGGGACGACGACGTACGACGGGGTGTTCCGCGGCCAGGGCACGCTGACCGTGCGCGGCGGCGGCACGCTGATCCTCACCAAGGACAGCGACTTCACGCTCCCGGCGTCCCGGCGGCGGCAGAGGGTGACCACCCAGGGCGGCAACCACCCGTACACGACCGTCAGCAACCCGGACCCGCCCGCGATCACGGTCGCCGGCGGCACAACTCTCCAGTACGGCACGGGTGGTGGCACCGGCCTGATCGGCCACTTCCCCTACGGCACGCCCGGCTACCAGTTGAACCAGCTCAACGTCCGGGTCGACGGCACCCTGCGCCTCTCCCTGACCCGCACCTTCAACATCGGCACGATCAGCGGCTCGGGCCTGGTCACCCAGCCACGCAACATGTGGGGCACGCTCGACCTCGCCGGAACTCACCCTTTTTCAGGGGTGATTGACAACGGCACCGGCATGGCGGTCGGCCGCCCCGAATACCCGGTGGCGCTCCCCGACGCCCGCGCGATCCTCAACCAGGGCTCCTGGATCATCGACACCCCGCTGTACCAGACGATCACCCTGCGCCAGAACTTCTACCAGCGCGCATACGGCAGCGACGTCAACGTCCACTCCCGACCGGGCAGCAAGGTCGTCCTGACGGGCCAGTACAGCTACAGCGACCAGGGCGGCGACACGAACCCCTCGCTCAGCGATCCCGGCCTCAACTGGCGTGCGGTCGCTCACCAGTTGAACAAGCGCGGTACCAACATCGAGGGCGCGAACGTCCAGTGGGGTGACGGCACCACCCACCAGATCTTCATGCCGGGCACCAAGGACACCGTCTACATCAACCTCCACGAGGCGAGCGGAGTCCGCTCCCGGCTGACCTTCGACTACGACGGCCCGGTCACCCTGGGTGCGCCGATCGGCGGCGGCAAGTACCACGACACCCTGGCCGCGCCCGGCGCGGGGGACATCGTCATCGCGGGGACGCGCGGGAACGACGTGACCTTCGCGGCGCCGCAGTACTACGACGGTTCCACGACCGTGGAAAAGGGGGCGGTGCTGCGGCTGGGGTCCGGAAAGCCGGGCGGCGACGGCGGACTGCTGACCGGGACGGAGCAGCGGCGGATCGTCGACGACGGGACCCTCGTCCTGCGCAATGCGGCACTCGCCGTCCAATTGTCGCACCTCAGCGGCACGGGGTCCCTCGTCCAGTCCGGTGCCGCGACGACGACACTGACGGGCGCGGCGGTGACGTACACGGGAACGACGACGGTCTCGAAGGGAACGCTGGCACTGCGGTCGGGGGCAACTCTCGCCCACAGTAGAGCGATTCGGCTCACGTCGGCGGGTGCACGGCTGGACACGGGTACGGCGGGCCTGCGTGTGTCGACCGATCTAACCGGTGTGGGCACGGTGAAGGGTTCGGTGACGAACGACAGCGTGGTGACCACCGGGCTCACCGTGACCGGGAACTACACGCAGAGCGCGAAGGGCGAACTCGTCCTGCGCGACAAGCCGTTGAAGGTCGCGGGCAAGGTCGGACTTGCGGGCGACCTGGACCTCTCGGCCGCCGGGACGAGTCCCGCGCGGACCGTCACGATCCTCGACCACACCGGTCACAGCTCAACTACGGGCGCGTTCAAGGGACTTCGCGAGGGCACCAAGCTGAAGCTCGCCGACACGACGTACCGCATCAGCTACCGGGGCGGCGACGGCAACGACGTCGCCCTGACCGCCGTCACCGCAAGCAGCCCCTCCCCCAGCACCCACCCCTCGTCGTCTTCCGGGACGACACTCGCCGAGGCCCGCACGACGAACACGGCCCGCAGCAACGGCTTCGGCTGGTGGCCCTACGCACTCGGACTCGGCCTGCTCGGCGGCCTGTTGGTCCCGGCGACCAAGCTCACACGGGGAGGCGGCAGGCACGCGGCATAGGTTCCGGTTCAGCAGCGCGCCCCAAAGGGGCGCGAGGAACTGCGCGACCAGCCACAACGGCGCCGCAGCAAAACGACAACACATCGCGGCACAACCAGCGTCGTACCTAACGGCCACTAGGCGCCTCCGGGAACCCCACCCGCGGGGCCAGCGCCCGCGCCTCAGCGGCCCACCCGGCGAGAAAGGCAAGGGTCAACCCCCTCTCCCGGTACCGGAGTTCCGCGGAGACGGCACGCTCACCGCCGTAGTCCAGTTGCCGCTCCTCGCCCGCGCGAGCGAGCATCGCGGCGGTGAGCCAGTCGTACTTCACGGCGGAGGCACACACCCCGAGGCGTACGAGCCGTTCGTCGACCTGGCTGCCCGACTCGCGGAGGCCGTGCAGGTACGCGTCGTAGGCCCGCGCCGCGTAGCCGGGCAGGCGGTCGGCCGGGACGAACAGGTCGAAGACCGAGTCGGGGAGGTAGTTGCCGAGGTCCTCGCCGAGGGCGCCGTCGCCGGCGAAGGCCCAGTCGAAGAGGACGCTGTCGGGACCCTGGGAACGGACGTTGGCGGGCCACTGGTCGAGATGGCTGAAGGCGCGCGGGAGGGCCTCCATGATCTGCAGGAACCACTCGCGGTCGTGGTGCAGCCGGACCATGTCCTGGCGCAGTCCGGCGGGGAAGTGGTCGCGGACCAGGGGCTGTTGCCATGCCTCGTCGTCGTCGAGGAGTTCCTTTCCGAGCGTGTTGCTGCCGACGTACTGTCGCAGGAAGCGGTGCGAGAACCAGGGTTCGTCGGGGACGGGTGCGGCTCCTTGCGCGGCGCCGAGGCGGCGGGCGTGTTCGATGTGCCGGGCGAGCGGCCAGGCGGTGCCCGGCTCGCCCCGCACATGCTCCAGCCACAACGCGACGTCCCCGTCGGCCCGTTCGACCCGGGCGAGCAGCCGGGGCGCGCGGATGCCGTACGGCTGCCAGGTCCGCGCGAGCCCGGAGTCGTAGACACGCGCCTCGTGCAGCCAGTAGTTCCAGTGCCGGGGGTCGTCGGAGGCGGCCCAGCGGCCGGTGGCGTCCTTGCTGCGGGTGAGGACCTTGAGGACGGCCGTACGGTCGCCCGCCGTGATGACCCAGACGCCCGCGGTGACGCCGTTCTTGGCGTTGTGGGTGAGCGTTGCCGCGCCGACCGATCCGGCGGAGTGGCCCAGGACTTCGCGCGCTTCGGCCCCCGTGGCCACGATGTCGAGCATGCGGGCAAGGCTAGTGCCCCTCGGAAATCCCCTGGGTATTCCACATTCCGGGCATACCGTTCGCCAGCTGGACGTAGCCCCGCCTCCGCGGCCGTATCGACTAGCGTCGAGGCATGACCAGCGACACCGCTCCTCTCCTCGCCGACGCCCTCGCCGCCGGGACGCTCGTCCTCGACGGCGGTCTGTCCAACCAGCTCGGCGCGGCCGGGCACGACCTGAGCGACGAGCTGTGGTCGGCGCGACTGCTCGCGGACCAGCCCGAGGCGATCGCCGAGGCGCACCGCGCGTACTACGAGGCGGGCGCCGACGTGGCGATCACCTCCAGCTACCAGGCCACCTTCGAGGGCTTCGCGAAGCGCGGGATCAAGCACGACCGGGCGGCCGAACTCATCGCCGGGAGCGTGGAGTTGGCCGTCGACGCGGCGGTGGACGCGGGACGGCGGGGCATCGGGCGGCCGCTCTATGTGGCGGCCTCCGTCGGGCCGTACGGGGCGATGCTCGCGGACGGCTCCGAGTACCGGGGCCGGTACGGGCTGAGCGTGGCCGAGCTGGAGGCCTTCCACCGGCCCCGCCTGGAGGTGCTGGATCTCGTCGGGCCGGATGTGCTGGCTTTCGAGACGATCCCGGACACCGTCGAGGCCGAGGCACTGCTGCGGGCGGTGCGCGGGCTGCGGACGCCCGCCTGGCTGTCGTACTCGATCGCCGGTGACCGCACCCGCGCCGGGCAGCCGCTGGAAGAGGCGTTCGGACTCGCTGCCGACGCCGACGAGATCATCGCGGTCGGGGTCAACTGCTGCGCCCCCGGGGACGTCGAGGGCGCAGTCGAGATCGCGGCCCGCGTGACCGGCAAGCCGGTCGTCGTCTACCCCAACAGCGGCGAGACCTGGGACGCCGACGCCCGTGCGTGGACGGGCCGTTCCTCCTTCACCGCCGAACAGGTCGAGGGCTGGCGGGCGTCCGGGGCGCGGCTGATCGGGGGGTGCTGCCGGGTGGGGCCCGAGGCGATCGCATCCATCAGGCAGACGCTCACACCGTGATCGCCGCGATCGAGTCCCGCACCACCACATGCGTGCCCAGCAACAGGTGCTCGTCCGGGGACTCCGCTGTGCGTCCCAGCGCGGTGCGTACGGCGAGGCGGCCCAGTTCCTCGTAGGGGACGTGGACCGTGGTCAGGGCGGGGTGCAGGTCGCGGGCGAAGGGGATGTCGTCGTAACCGGCCAGGGAGACGTCGCCGGGGACGTCCAGGCCCGCCTCGTGCAGCGCGGTGAGCGCGCCCGCGGCGACCATGTCGGTGGCGGCGACCACGGCCGTGAACTCCAGTTTCCGGCTCAGGGCGAGACGCATCAGCCGGTGGCCGGAGTCGCGGGTGAAGTCGCCGTGGAGCAGGAGGTCCGGGTCGGGTTCGAGGCCACGGGCGCGGTGGGCGGCGAGGTAGCCGCGTTCGCGGCCCTGCGCGGTCGCGTGGTCCGGCTTGCCGCCGAGGAACAGGACGCGCTGGTGGCCCTGGGCCAGGACGTGCGCGACGAGGGCGTAGGCGCCGCCCTCGTTGTCGTACTCGATGACCGTGACCGGTGCGCCCGGGCCTAGCGGCGGCCGTCCGCAGAGCACGAGGCGCGAGCCGGCCGCCGCGAGCGAGTCGGCGATACGGCGGGTGCGCTCGCGGTACTCGGGGGTGTCGGCGGTGCCGCCGACGAGGATCACGGCGGCGGTGCGCTGGGCGCGCATCGTCTCGATGAAGTCCAGTTCGCGCTGGACGTCGCCCTCCGTGCTGCACACCAGGCACAGGTGGCCGAGCCGGGTCGCCTCGCGCTCCACGCCGTGCGCCATCAGCGCGAACGACGGTCCCGTGATGTCCTCCAGGACGAACGCGAGGGTCGGCGTCCCGACGCCCGCCACGGCCTTGGCGCGGGCGTCGGCGACGTAGTCCAGTTCGCGTACGGCCCGCAGCACCCGCGTGCGGGTCGCCGTGCTCACCGGGTAGTCGCCGCCGAGGACCCGCGACACCGTGGACGCGGACACCCCGGCACGGGCCGCCACGTCCCGGATGGTGCTCCCGTTGGCGTCCTGGCTCTTCCTGGTCATGTACCGCCTCGCCCCTCCCCCGGCCCGCCGCGTACCCCCTCGGGGCCTGTGGCAACACTCCGGCAACCGGTTCCCTGCACGGAGAGTAGCAGTGGGTGAGGGGCGGGAGGAGGGGTGTGCGTCGGCCAATTCACCTACGTCAGCACGGCAGTTGTCGGTGACCGGCGTTGGGCAACCGGTTTCTACGCCGTACGCCCACCCTCACGACGACCGCCGTACATCCCCCGTCCGTCGCAGCCGCCGTACGACCGACCGCAGTTCCGTGGTGCTCCGCGCGGGCGGCGCGCCCTCGTCCGGGACCGCCGCTTCCTTCGCCTTCGTCACGGCGTCAGCCGCCCACAGGGCGAACTCCGGGTCGCGCGGCCCGTGCGCGACGTATGGCTCGCCCTCGCCGAAGACGCGGACCGGGTGCGTGTCGTCCCAGGGCTGCCACCCGGGGTCGCCGTCCACCGCGAACCGCACCCAGGCACCGTGCATGGCGTCGGCGAGCGCCTGGGGCGCGCCCTGGCCGGCGAGTTTGGCGGACTCGGGGATGTCGCCGGTGTCGAAGACGAAGCCGAGTTCGAGGGCGTGGCAGGAGCCGAGGTCGGGGCGGTTGGAGGGCCAGGCGAACTCGTACACGTGGGAGGTGCCGGGGCGGGCGTCGGCGAGGCGGTGCAGAGGGTAGCGGAGGAGGTGGTCGGTGACGAGCTGGCCGACGGTCTCGGCGGTACCGGCCCCGGGGTGCAGGGCGCGGTAGCCGCGCGGGACCTCGACGCCGCAGTGGCAGCGGGCCATCGCACCGGCCAGGGCGACCGCGCCGAGCCGGTCGACCCGCTCGTGAAGCCCGCCGGGGACCAGCCACAGCCGGTATTCGTCGCGGGTCCAGCCCAGCATCAGGTCGATGCCCCGGCCGACCTCGCCGTCGACGAGCGCCTCCAGCGGGTCGCGGGGGACGAGGTCGCCGTCGATGACGATCCCGAACGTGGGTCCGCCGAGGACCGGACTGCTGAGCCTGCCCACGTCGGCCTGGGTGCGGAGCAGGAGGTCGCGGTCGACGGCGGCGAAGGCCTCGGCGGTGGCGGGGATCTTCAGGCGGGTCGCCATCCGGCGCACCATCCGCCGTACCTTGTCGCGGTCGAAGGCCTCCGGGGGCCCGCTCTGCAGGACGGCCCGGCGGACCAGCCCCTGGGCCTGCGGGGCGGCGATCAGGGCGCCGATGCTGATCGCGCCGGCGGACTGCCCGAAGAGGGTGATCCGGTCGGGGTCGCCGCCGAACGCCGCGATGGACTCGTGCACCCAGCGCAGCGCGGCGAGCTGGTCGCGCAGGCCGGGGTTGGCGGGGGCGTCCGGGAAGAGGCCGTAACCCTCCACGCCCAGACGGTAGTTGACCGAGACCATGACGACGCCGTCGCGCGCGAAGGCGTGGCCGTCGTAGACGGGGACGGCCGACGAGCCCCGGGTGAGCGCGCCGCCGTGCAGCCACACCATGACCGGCAGCCGGGCGCCCGGGCCGGGTTCCGGGGTCCACACGTTGAGGTTGAGACAGTCGTCGCCGGGGACGACCGGGTCGGAGAGCAGCTTGGCGAAGGCTTCGGAGTACGGCGGTTTCGGCGCGGTCGGGCCGAAGGCGAGCGCGTCGCGCACTCCGGTCCAGGGCTCGGG
>NZ_JBXVPZ010000250.1:0-13974 GCF_057961495.1 Streptomyces sp. P5F9
CCACCCCACCCCCACCTCGACCGGCCAACACGGCCAGGGCCTGGTCCAGTTCGTCCTCGCCGCCCACGAGGGCCAACGCAACACCCGCCTCTTCTGGGCAGCCTGCCGCGCCTACGAGAACGACATCGGCCCCGCGCTGGTCGCCCCCCTGATCGAGGCGGCCCTGGGCACGGGGCTGTCGGAACGGGAAGCGCGGGCAACGATCGCTTCGGCGGCTCGGATGACGGGGCATCGGCCGTAAACCCGCTCCCGAGCACGCGCGACTGCAGACACGCGTAAGGGGTGTCCTCCATGGAGGACACCCCTTACAACACTGCGGTGGGTGTGGGATTTGAACCCACGGTGACATCGCTGCCACGACGGTTTTCAAGACCGTTCCCTTAGGCCGCTCGGGCAACCCACCTGGACCCCGCCTCACCTGCTGCGGAGCGGGCTACAGCCTACCGGGCCCGCACCACTCCGTGGGGGCTTGGTCCGTGCATGGTCCGTGGGCTCCGGAAACTGGTCCGTGGCCCAGACTTCCATGCCGCCCTCAGGCCCGTCGCACGGACCCCCGTGAGCGAGCCCGGCCGTCACGCTGAGTATTGACGGCCTCTGGCCGAACCGGCACGGACACCCACGTCACATAGCCGTCGTCGTCGCTCCGGTACTGCCCGACATCGTCGGCCAAGCGGTGCACGAGGTACAGGCCCGGTTCGTCCTCCGGCGCGGGCAACGCCTGGTCCATCTCGCCAACCGTGACCAGAACGTGCGCGCCGTCGTACGAGATGCGGCCCGCCAGGTCGACGCTCGCGCGGTGCCTCGAAGTGACGTCGACCAACTCCGTGAGCACCGCGAGCACCGACTGAGCCAAGGTCGTCGCCTCGGGCGCCGTGGCGAGCAGCGCCGGCAGCACCATCTCGACGAACCGGCGAGAGCGCCGCATTGCTTCGGCAGGACCGTGTTCGGGGCCGATACGGAACTCAAGGGAGTTCTCCGCGCCGAGGAAGGGCACGGCGTCAGCCTGTCCGGCTGCGGGTGTCCGCAGGCTGGCGGCCCGCAGTGGAGACATGGCGTCGGAGATCGTCACAAGCTGTCCGTCTCGTCGAATGACACGTGGTCGAATGTTAGTTCGATGCTGGAGGGCGTGCCGAGGGGTGGTCCAGCGAATATCCAGGTCCAACAGAGCGCGTGTACACGGCTGCGGACTGGAGGTACTGGAGCATGTGACGCCTCTCGTGCTTCCGGCATGCGGGCATGGATGGATAGAGCAGACGGTGATCGACCGGAGTCGGACCGTGTTACTCAGGGGTCAATCAAAGAACGACAACACCGCACACGTCAAACGATCTGGGTGGCCTCACAGGAAGCCCCCCGGATTGTTGGTTTCCCGGTATGGTGGCCATGCCCTCACCGTCCGCGCTAGAGAGATCGACCCAACGTGACGCCACGCCATGCCCCGGCGGGGTCCTTCACGGAACGCCTGAACCTGCTGTTCAAGGCCAGTGCCGTAGAGAATCCCGACCGACCTCGCACGTACACCGAATACACCCCCACGCAGGTGGCCCACGAGATCAACAAGAAGTTCGGCGCCGGCAGCATCACCGACGAGTACATCCGCAAGCTGCGCCGCGGAGACATCAAGAGCCCCAGCGTGCTCATGGCCTCGTACCTGGCGTGGTTCTTCAAGATGCCGCTCGACGTCTTCGCCGCGGTCACCGACGACGAGCCCAGCGAGCCGAGTGAGATCGCTAACAAGGTGCTGGCGGAGCTGCAACGAATCGCAGCGGTGAAGAGTCCAGAGCACCATGACGAGTCCATTCAGGTTCTCGCCCGGTCCGCTGGCCGACTCTCGCTTGAGGGACGACAACGTGCAGCCAGGTACGTCCAACACCTCGAACAGCTTGAGCAGATGGAAGACGGGCTTCAGACAGACGTCCCCCCCGAAGACCACTGACCACTTCCCCCACAAGGTGCGCAACGCCGGTGATCCACCGCCCCGACAAACACGTCCAACAGGCGCTCGACGGCTTCCAGATACCTGTTCCCCTCACCCTCAGCGCCCTGTTCGCTGCCATCCAGGCGCACTACCCCCGCCCCCTGGAGCTGCTCCGCGGGGAGTCGCCTCTCCCCGGAGTGCCGGCCAGCGGTCTCTGGCTCACGCGCCCTGACCAAGAGTCGGACGCAATGTGGGTTGACCCGGGCCTCAACGGGGCGGCGGCCGTGCACGTACTCGCCCACGAGGGTGGCCACTTCTTCCTTGGTCACAAGCCCATCGAGCTTCCGGCGGCCCGGCCAGCAGAGCCCTATGAGTTCCTCACCGCCGATTTCCTCGACGGCTGTCTCCTCGGGCGAACTCGCTCACAAGAAGGTCCGCACGACGCGGAGTACGCGGAGATCGAGGGCCAGGCCGAAGCCTTCGCCTTCCTCCTGCGCAAGCAGGCGGACCGGCGCGCACGCGATACCCGCTACAAGTCCGACCCGCTGTTGGACCGACTCCACCGCTCCCTGTAACCCGTCCACTTCCTGCCAGGAGCCTCGTTTCACCGTGCCCACTGACGACGTCATAGACCTCCTCACCACCGTCCCCCTTTGGGCGGTGGTGGCTTTCCGCCTGTACGCCCGTCCCACGACCAGTGGCCAGTGGGCCATCTTGTGGACCTTCACGACGCTCGCCGTCGGCGCCACCCTGCGTCTGACGGTCATCGAACACGCCCTCGCCAACAGCACCGGCATCGACGACCTGGCGATCCTGCCCAAGCACCTGCTGGTGATGCTGTCGTGCATGCTCCTGCTCGGCTGGGTTGAGTCGATCGTCCCGCCCCGCGACCCAGAGCCGACATGGCGCCGGTGGACGCAGTTGCGACCCCGCATGATCGTCTTCGCCGTCACCGGAGTCGCCGCGACCGTGGCGTTCCCGTTCGCCGCGCACTCGATCACCGCCCCCGACGGCTCGACCGACTTCGCCACCCCGCAGTACGGCGATCTCGCTGGAACCCTCCATCTCACCCTGTATCTGCTGCCCATGGGCCTCGCGCTGACCGCGTCGGCCGCCCTCTGCCTCACGGCCGCCCGGCGTACACAGTCGCGTCTGTTCCGACTGTGCATGCGTCTTCAGGGCGCAGGCGCCGCGGTGGGCGCGCTGTACCCGGTCTACAGATTCAGCTACCTCTTCTGCGGCCTGACTGGCTGGAACTACCCGCTCAATGAACTCCAGTTCCAGCGCGGTGGCAGCCTCATCCAGTTCGTGACGATTCTGATGACCATCGCTGGAAGTTCCGTGCGGGCGGCCGACGTGGTCATCCGAGCTGTCCGGCAGCGCCGCAGTCTGATCGCCCTGCGCCCCCTGTGGGTGGACCTCGTCTCGGTCCTCCCGCCGGACACCATCGCGCGGCACCTCCAGACCGGTACGTCTCTCGCCGAGGACCGCCGTCGACTGCGTGACCTGTACGGGCGCCTCGACGAACGCGTCGTGGAGATCGTCGACGCCTCCGTCACACTCCGCCCGTGGGTCGAGAAGACCCTCCCGGCCCGCGCTCTCGCAGCCACCCGGGCCATGGGCCTGCACGGCGCTGAAGCCCGCGCTGCTTCCGAAGCTCTCTGCCTGCACGTCGCCCGTACGAAGGCCGTCGAGGGTGAACCGTACGAGCGGAGCCCCGCTGTGGCCTTCACCTTGTCGATGCGTGACGACCTTGAGAGGAGCGCGGCCTGGCTAACCCGTGTGTCCAGCCACCACGCCTCGCCCCGCATCGTCGACGCCGCCCGCGTCCTCGCCAACCAGAACTCTCTCCAGGAAGTCTCGGCATGACCGCCACCGTCCCCCGCACCGAAAACGCTCTCGCCCGACGGATCACCGACGGCATGGAGCCGAAGAACGTCATCGTCTTGGTCAGCCTCGGGGTTGGCGCTGCTCAGGACAGCCCGCTCAGCGGCCTCGTCTGGGCGCTGGAAGCGATCGTGTTTGCGGCCGTGATCCCGATGGCCTACATCAAGTACGGCATGAGGCGCGGCATGTGGGCCGACCGCCACGTAGGCCAGAGGCAGCGCCGGATACTGCTCATACCCGTCATCATGGCGTCGGTCGCGACCGGCATTGGTCTCATGGTCTGGCTCGACGCCCCGAAGGCCATGGTCGCCCTCGTCGTCGCGATGCTCGCCACGCTCGCCGTCCTCCTCCCGGTCACCGCTTTCTGGAAGATCTCGGTGCACACCGCGGTCGCCGGCGGCGCCCTGGCGATGCTCGCCCTCTCCTGGAGCCCGCTCGTCTGGATCGTCTACCCGATCGTCGCGGTCATCGCGTGGTCCCGGATCTCCCTCCGTGACCACACCCTCGCGCAGACCATCGCCGGAGCGGTCGCGGGCA
The DNA here is from genome assembly GCF_057961495.1 of Streptomyces sp. P5F9. Taxonomy (NCBI): domain Bacteria; kingdom Bacillati; phylum Actinomycetota; class Actinomycetes; order Kitasatosporales; family Streptomycetaceae; genus Streptomyces; species Streptomyces sp. P5F9. The sequence goes on from NZ_JBXVPZ010000250.1 coordinate 4,343, forward strand.
CCGCAACCGCGGGCCTGGTCTTCGCCGCCCTCAGCTCGTGACGTAAGCCGATCCGGCCACCTACACCACCCGGCCATGAAGACCTCAACGCACCCGGCCCCCGGCGCATCGGCCCGCCACGTCGCCATCATCGCCGACGGCAATCGCCGATGGGCCGCGGCCCGGGGCGTGAGCGCGGCCAGCGGCTTCCAGCACGGCGCCCTCGCCGTCCGCCAAGTGCTCGGCGACTGCCGTGAACTCGGCCTGGACGCCGCCTCCGTGTTCCTCATGTCGAGCCGGAACTTCCTCCGCGACACCGAGGAGGTTGCCGTCCTGGTCGACGTCATCGCCGAGTTGCTGCACGACGTCGCGGACGAGTCCTCCGGGCCCGTCCGCGTCCTGCACAACGGCACCCTCCGCGGCTACGCCACCCCGCAGCTCCTGAAGGCGATCGAGTACGCCGAAGCCACCACCGTCGAGCGGGACGGGATGGCGGTCTGCCTCGGCGTCGGGTACGACGGACACGACGAGATCCGGCGGGCCGCCCACCAAGCAGCTACCTGCCCGGAGTACGACCCCTCGGTCAGACTGCCGATCGAGCGGTACCTGACCACGGCCGGCCTGCCCGACCTGGACCTGATCATTCGCACCAGCGGAGAGCGCCGCCTCTCCGGCTTCCTGCTCTGGCAGGCATGCGACGCGACCCTCCACTTCGACGAGCGATGGTGGCCCGACTACGACCGAACCCTGCTCGCTGATGCTTTGGCCGTCCACACGGAGCAGCGCCGCACCTTCGGCCGATGAGCCGGACAGTCCTCAGCTTGGGCCTCCAGGATCATCCTGGAGCCCCTCATGGACGGTACGCAGGCATGCCGGACGGCACTGACACCGCCCGGCCGGTCTCGCGGGCTGCTGTTCAGAACAGACCGAACTGCCCTGCACTCTCAAGGGTTTGACGCGTTTCCTCGGCCCGCTGCTTGGCTTCCGCGTTCGCCAGGAGGGCCTTGAGCGGGGCCTGCCTTTCGGCCTGGACCTTCTTGCGGGCCTGCAACTCCGCCGACGTCGCCCACCGGACCAGGACCTCGTGGTCGCCGAGGCCCGGCGGGTCGGAGAGCACCGTGCACTTCACGTGCGGCTGCTCCAGCCGGCCACTGATCTCCGCCAAGGTCCGGAGCCAGTTCGGGCCGTACGCGCCCGCGACGACGACGAGCGTCCCGGCGTCGTCACGGTGCTGCCGCACGGCGAACCCGTCGTGTTCGTGACGACCGGGCTGCCCCTCCTGCTGCTCGACCTCGGTCAGGTGCAGGCGAGTGAGGCCACCGTCCGTGAGGTGTCCAGCGATCGTGTGCGATCGGGTGGTGCGGGACATGGGGATTCTCCAGTTTGGGTCTGGGGGCCGGTTGCTCTCCGGCCCGTGGTGGAGCAGTGCGGCGGAGTCACGCCGCAAGACCAAGACTTCCGCGCTCGACGCGGGCGAGGTACTCGCGGGTGGCCTTCTTGCCGACGTAGCCGGAGAGCGCGGTGCCGCGCGGGGGCCGCTGCAACTCGCCGTGCTCGGCGTCGAGTTGCTTCGCCCGCTCGACGATCTGGCGCATGGACAGGCCGTGCTTGAAGTCGGCGCCGACCTTCGTCTCGACGGCGACGTACTGAGCGGCCTTCTTCGGGCGCAGCCGCGCGGCGAGGACGACGTCCGCCTCACACCCGAGTACGCAGAACGAGCAGGACAGGCGACTCATGCCCCAGTCGTACGCCTCGTGGTACGGAAGGCCGGAGCGGGCGATCTCCTTCCAGACCTCCGCGTCCGTCCATCCGTGGATCGGTCTCCACGTCGTCACGTGCCGCTTGCCGTTGCTCGCCGGACGGTCGATCTCGACCGCAGCGAGCTTGGCGCGCGGCGCCGACTCGGCGGCCCGCTGGCCCATGCAGTTCAGGATGCGCACCGGGCGTCCCAGGTCGCCGAGTTCGGCCACGAGCCGCGTCATCAGCTTCCGGATCGGGCCCCGCTTCAAGTCCGAAGTGCACCATCTAGCTGAGGATGAAGGCCAAGCCGGGGCGACCTTGGCCGTTGCCGGGTCGAGACCCTGTTCGCGGGCTTCCTTCTCGGCCTTCGCCTTCAGCTTGAAGAAGCGGGCGACGGTGCGCGCCAGGAGGTCGCCGCCCTCGGCCTTGACTACCTCGAACCGCACGCCGAGGCGGCGGGCCTGCTCCTCGGCGAGCTGGCGGGTGTTCGCCCACTCGATGTCCCCGAGGTCGGCATGCACGATCACGACGCGGTGCAGCAGGCCGAGCTTGGCGGCCAGGTGGCAAACGTGGGAGGCCATCGCCTGGCTGTCCTTCCCACCACTGGAGTTCAGAAGAATCCAGTCGGCCGCGCGGAGCAGCGCGGTCGCAATGGTCGTGGCCGGCACTTCGGGCACGGACGGGTGGACGCGGCGAACGCGCTTCGGCGCGGGAGCGAGGGTGGAGTCGGCGAACAGGGTCAGTTGAGCGCTCACGGTGTCCTCGTCGGGAGGTTCGGGGCGGAAGGCTGGGAGGGTGCCGGGGCGCGGCGGTTTAGGTCGCGCCCCGGCGAGACGTCAGGCCGTGAGCGCGACGCGAGCGTCGGTGTCCCACGCGGGGATGGCGAGACCGAGTTCGACGTAGCGGGCGGCACGCGCCGCGGCCTTGCCGGGCCCGCCGTACGGGCAGCCCTTGTGACGGCGGGGCGGGGCGGGGTTTGCACCCTTCCGGTCCCGCATGTGGCTGTAGTAGACGTCGATGTCCTCGCCGCACAGCAGGTCGTGCAGGGCCCAGCGGTGCTCGCTGCCGGGGTAGCCACGGTGGACGCCTGCGCATCGCGTGCGGGTGCAGTCCTCGGGCTCGTCGAACAGCTCGGTGCGCGGGGCGTAGCCGAGTTCGAGCATCCGCAGCCACGCGGCGGCGAGGCTTTCCCGGTTGCGCGGGGTCTCGGGCAGGAACGGGGACAGGAACGGCGCGGTCATGGCGCTGTGCCCTTTCGGGAGTTGGGGTGAGCGAGAGAGAGGGCCGGGGCGCGGGCAGCGCCCCGGCGGACGGTCACGCCGTCAGGTCGAGCGGGGACACCGCGCTGTCCTGCTGCCAGTCGGACAGGGAGGCCAGGAGGCGGTTTCGCCACGCGAGCGCGTACCGGGGGCAGTTCGAGCACGTCTTGTGCGCGCAGCCGGACAGCGGGGCGTGATGGCGGGCGTTGAAGCTCCAGGCGAGGGAATCGGAGCTGTAGAGGAGGTGGTGGACCTCGCGTAGGCCAGTCGCTTTGAAGCCGAAGCCGTGCAGGCGGATGCCGAGTCCGTACAGGGTCTCCACGATCTGGACGGCTTCCTTGGTGGACTGCCGTCGGCACACGGAGCCGAGACCGACCAGCGGCTCAACGGTGAGGTCGATGCCCATGGAGGCGTACATGTCGACACACCGGAGGTAGTCGTCCAGCGTCCAGCCCTGGAGGACGGGCATCCACGGAAGTTCGTCGTCGTGCCACATCAGGTTGAGGTACGAGGCGACGGTGCGGCACTGGTGGTCGTAGATCGTCTGGCCGGTCTTGGCGAGGATCTGCGGCTCGCACATCCAGTCCTGGATCGCCGCGCGTTCCAATTCGCCCACCTCGTCGGCGTACCGACGTACCGCGGCGGCGTACTGGGCCGGGGGCACGGTCCACTTGCCGTACATGCTCAGTTCCGTGAACCCGCCGGAGTCGAGCATCCAGGAGGTGACGGCGCGCGGCAGGCGGCGCCGCCCGGCGAGGCGGCGGTGCGAGACGCACAGCGGCACGGCCAGGCTGCCGCCGAACTCGGGCCGCTCCAGCCATGACGGCTGATGCGTGCCCAGGTAGCTCCAGCGGTCGGCCTCGCCGTACTGGAGATAGGTACGGCCGGGGTCGACGGGGCCCGGCGGTAGCGCGGGAACGACCGCAGCAGCCGCGGGCACGTCGAAGAGTGCGATGGACTTCACGAGGAGTCCCTTTCGATTCGGGTCTTCGTCGGCGGTTGCTCTCCACCAACACCCCAAATAATACAGCACACGTCACACTTGGTCTACTCGGCCTTAGATATCAGGCCGTCAGCTCCACCTCCGACGCGCTCTGTTCATTCCGCAGCAGGCGCACCGGCACCGGCCCCATCGTCCGGCCCCGCTTCTGCACGACGAGCGGCCGGACCGGCGCCCACCGCGTCCCCACCAAGCCCGTGACCCGCGTCCACTTCGCCTCGAACCCCGCGTCCGGCCTCTTCGCCGTGCGCTGCTTGTCCTCGACGCCTGCCGGGGCCGCCACCAAGTACGCGACCGCCGACGGGTAACCGTCCCCCGCCTCCAGGTAGTGCGCGCGCCGGATCACCGACTTCTCCCCGGCACGTACCCGCGCGCCCGCCTCCCGGCCCCACCGCAGCAACGTCATCTCCGCGTCGGACCGCGAGCCCTCCCACACGGTCCGCACCGACCGCCACGCCTGCCCCTTCGCCTGCTCCCCTCGGCACGCCGGATCGGCCCCGCCGCACGACGGCACGCTCCCGCCCGCCTGGTGGCGCCGCCGGCATTCCGTCGACCGCTTCGTACGGCACCACCACCGCAGCGAAGAGCACCGTTTGCCGTGCCAGGTCCGGCAGTCCTTCGTCCGGCCCGGCAGGTACAGGCGCCTCACCTCGTACAGCGCGAACGGCGCGCCCTCCAGGTCCCGTTCGAACCGCGTCAGCACCTCGTTGTTGCGCGGGTCCTCGGCGAGCTGCTGGTACAGGGAGCGCTCCCCGTACAGCGCGACCTTCTCGTTCAGGGCCTGCGAGGCGTACTCCATCATCAGGACCGCGGACCCGATCTCCGGGTGCTCCCGAAGACGGTCCTCGTGCCGCTCCCTGGACGCGCACACGCCACTGAACGGGCACTGCGCGCAGTAGCTCTTCTTGATCTTCTCGCCGAGTCGCCCGTACACGTACGCCTCGACGGCGGCCCGGGACATGCCCTCCTCGATCAGCGGGTAGTACGGCTCGCAGATCACGCGTCCCGCGTCCCGGTTGTGACGCTGCTGGATCTCCGTGTCCTTTTCCGCGCGGTCCGGCTCTCCAGCGTGGTAGCCGATAACCCGGCGGAACGGCGTGGTGCCGAACTCGTGCGCGGCCCAGGCGTCAAGGCACCATCCCTTAAACCGAATTGAGCACGTCCTACGCCCCGAAGCCATCTGGGGCACCGTGCCGGCCGCACGCAGCTCGGTCGACAGCCGCCAAGGACCCACCGGGCGGACGTACCTCGGCGTGCGGGTGTCGCTGAGGATGACCACTCCGTCGGCGTCGCGGCGTCCGCCGCGCGCGATCTGGACGGTGCGCACCTTCCGGGCCGCGAGGAGCGGGAGCACCAGGCGGTCGACGTACGAGAGCGAGTCCGGCCACTCGTCTCCGGTCACAGAGTGCACGACCACCAGGTCGGACAGGTCCCGCTTGAGTCCGTAGTCCTCGGGCGCGGCGAGGAACTTCAGCAGGATCGCCGTCGAGTCGGCGCCGAGTCCGTACGAGAGGACGGTGCGCATCTTGCCGACTGCCCTGGGCATGAGGGCTGGGGCGGACGGCTCGGGCAGGGTGAACAGGGTGGTCTGGGCCGTGGCAACCACGAGCGGGGCCTTTCGGGTTCGGGTCTTTGGCGGGTTGCTCTCCCGCCGGAAGGTGGCCGGGGCGCGACTGCGGCGCCCCGGCCGGGAAGAGCGTGTGGTGGGTTGTCAGGCGGTGCGCTGGGACTGCGGGAAGCCGGTGGTCAAGCGGCTGCCCAGTTCGGTCACGAACGGCGCGTAGAGGGGACCGTGTACGCCATCGTCGCCGTCGTTGGAGTGCACGGTGCCATTGGCGTCGCGGAACTCGATCAGGCCGTCGCGGTGCAGGGCGTTCGCCGTCGGCCACGGGGTACCGCCCGGGAGGCGACCGTCCGGCCCGGCGGTGCGGAGTGCGGCGTTGCCCGCGTCGGTGAGCAGCGCGCGGCGGCCCCGGCTGTTGATGACCAGGAACGTCGGCCCGTCGTACCCGGCCCAGCGTGCGCCTGCGGCGGCCCGCCCGGTGTTGGTCACCTCGGTCACCCAGCGGGAGAGGCAAATGGCCTCCAGGACACGGGTGTTGGTCTCCTGGACGCGGCCCTTGGGGTCAGCGAGTGCGCCGAGCAGCGCGCGGCGGTGTGCCGGAGTGGGCGTCTTGCGTGCAGTCATGGCCATGGTGTCGGTCCTTCGGTGTTGAGGGAGTGCAGAGCAGGGCGAGCGTCAGACGACGTCGGTGCTGTCGTAGAAGGTGGCCAGTCCTCCGGTGAACCGCTCGCGGCCCAGGGGGAAGGCAGGGGCGGCGAACTCGGCACGCACCTGTCGCACGTACTCGACTTCGGACACGGCGCGCACCGCGTGATCGACGGTGCGGAAGCCGACGACGCTCCACTTCTCGACGCCGTATCGCACCGTGAGGGTGACCGGGTCGGTGTACTCGACGAGTCGGATCATCAGGACCGCACCGTTGATGACGGATTCACGCAGTGTCTTGCCGACGAGGAGTTCCACGGAGTAATCGGGTGCATGCTCGCGGGCGACACCAACTGGGCCGGAGTCGGCGAGGACGACGCGCAGCGGCCCGTACAGGGCGGTCATCTTGTCCACGCTGGGGTAGGCGGAGTTGAAGGGCACGACGGTCCCCTTTCGGTTCGGATCTTGCTGGCGGTTGCTCTCCACCAACACTTCAAATAGTACAGCACGCGTCATGTCGGAGGTAGTGATCCCTGGGAAATAAGCTGGTCGACCCCCGAGACGCCGTGCGCTGAGCCGAACGTCGAGCGGGACCTAGTTGGTCATCATGTTGGTGAGGTGGGGTCCGACGTATCCGACGACGAGACGGCCGGCACTGCCGCCCCGCGTACCCTTCACGTCGTCCAGGAAGTACACCCGCGGTGCGATCCTGCCGCGTGCGGCGAGCTTGAGGTGCGCCTGCATCTCTGCACACCCGCCGTCGGGGATCGGAAACAGCCGCTCGTGCCCGTACTGCTCCATCGTCGGCGCGCTCTCCGTCATCGCGACCTGCTTGACGGGGTACGGCTTCGCCCCCGCGGGCGGGGTCACGCAGAACTGGTAGAACCCGCCGTTGAACCCGTGGCGCGCCGCCGCAGCGTACGAATCGAGGGAGACCAGGGCCGTCCAGCCCTTCGCCGCCCAGGTGCGCGACATCGGGTGCTCGTCGAGCCCCAACGCGATCCGCCGGTCCGCGGTCACTGTCAGGTGCTCCAGCTCCCCCAGACGTTCCCACAGCTCCTCGAACGACGACGGTATGCCCGGCAGGCTCTCGGCGGCCTCTGCAACCTCCTCGGAGCGTCCCTGACGCAGCAGCAAGAGCCGGAGCCGGTCCGCCTCGGCCCTCACCTGCTGCAACGCGTCCAGCGTCGTCAGGTGGTCCTCAATCTCGCCGTCCCGCTCGGCGATGACCGCTTGGAGCTGGTCCTGCGCCGACGCGTTCGTCCACTCGGCCAGATCGACGGTCCGCCCGAGTTCCGACAGCTCCTTGTCGGCCTGCTCCAGCAGTCCGTTCAACAGGCTTACCTCGGCGCGCAGTTCCTCCTCGTGCTCGCCCGCCCGCTGCATCGGTACGGCCGCGAGCAACCGCGCCTTGTCCATGGACTCGCGGCGCTCCTGCCGGTGCTGTTCGGCGACACGGTCAGGGAACGCCACGGTGGAGAGCTGACGGGGCAGGGGCCGCTCCAGAGCGAACGCGTGCACGCGGCGGGCGACGCCGTGCCATGCACTGTCGGACGGGTCGGTCCACCGTACGGGCCCGAGGAATCGGTGCCGCGACGCGTCCGGTGCCCACGCCGGATCGACGAGCGGCAGGAAGGTGCGCACGGTGCCGGGGCCGACGCGATGGTCGTGGCCGATCGCTTCACGGAACGCGTCGACCGTGGCCAGGTCCCAGAGCAGGTAAGAGGACGCGTCTCCGGCGAGCTGTCGCATCGTGCCGGCCACGCGCTCCGACCACAGGGGATCAGGCTGCACCGGTCGCGCGGCAACGACGGTGGGCATCTGCCGCCCGGGGTCGCACAGCACGTCGACGAGTTGGCCGACGCGGTCGCGGGTGACGCGCAGCGCGTTGACGCTGAGCCGCGACATGCCGTCGCGCGGTTCCAGTTCCCCCACCAGGTCACGGATGATCCCGGGTTTGCTGGGGCGCAGTATCTGCCCGTTGTTCGGGAAGCACTCCAGGTCGACACTCACGGTGCCGCCGTCGCCCGTGGTGGAGCGGACGGCGGTCACGGTGGTGCGCCAGGTCGCCTCGGCCTTGTCCTCGCGGAGCTGGATTCGGGTGGCGTACTCAGTACCGCTCTGGTCGTACGCGGCCTGCGACAACAGTAGGGAGGACTCGTCGAGCGCGTGCTGACCGGTGCCAAGCTGCACGGTGGTGCGCGGGAACTTCTTCTTCAACCACGCCCCGGACACCCAGCGGACGGTATCGAGCAGCGTTTCTGCGTCGGGCACGGCGAACACGGAACGGTGGGCGAGAGTGCTGGCGGGTGTACTCACGAGAACCTCAACGTGGGCGGGGCCTGGCGTGTGACCAGACCGGCGGAGTAGCCCCGTGCGCAGGTCAGCGAGCCTATGGGCGGGTACTGACAGCGCACGGGGAGAACGGGGGGAGATGGCCGACGTCCGACCCCCGGCCTGGGGGCCTGCCGTTGGGCTTGAGGTCACGAGCCGAAGTGACTGCGACCGTCGTGGTGGAGGTGGCTGCCATCCACGTGAAGGTGCTTGGTCGCGTCGTAGTCCTTCCACGTACGCACGGCCGTGTCCCAGCCGGACTCACCGACGATCCATCCGTAGAAGTAGCCGGTGCCGAACTGCCGGAACTGACCAAGTCCCTGTTCATCGGGGTTCTCGGCAAGAACGGCCTCGAACACCGCCCGGATCGCACGGGTCTCGAACGTGTCGGCGTCGAAGCGCCGGGACTCGAAGTGGCAGTAGCCGTAGTCCTTCTTGTCCGTACGGGAGGAGACGGCCAGCCGCTCTGCGATGGCGTCGGGGAGCACCACGACGGGCCGGTCCCAGGCGTCCAACGTGACGGTGATGTGCGCCGTGGTCAGCTCAACAACGGGCATCGGAGCATTCATCAGAGAAGGTCCTTCCAAGGGCTAGGAGACGGGATTTCGCGAGTTTTGAGAGACCTCTACGCGCGCGCACGCGTAAGAGCGCGTTGCTTCGCGTTGTTGAGGCTGGTGCGGCTCGTGTGGTCAGTCGCCGTGGTGGAAGTGGTCGGCGATGCCGGGGAAGGCGTTCTCGTCGGCGTAGAGGACGTCTTCGAGCATGAGCAGCGCCCACTCGTCGTGGTGGTCGCGTATGGCGAGCCCGACGGCCTGCGCCTCGCTGCGCGCGGTGTACGAGAGGACCTTGTACGGCGACTCGAACACGGAGTCGTCTAGGGCGTCGCGCTGCATGGCGGCTTCGACGGGGTGAGCGGCGACGCGTTCGATGTGCAGGACGCGCCTCTCGGGGATGTAGGTGTCCTCGCCGAGTCGGCTGTAGTCGCCTTCGTCGTTCACCACCAGGAGGAAGGTCGACAGGCTCTTGTCGAGTCGGGCGCGGTAGGCGGGGGCGGAGTCGAGAGTCACGGTGGGGTCCTTCCGTTGGTGAGTGGGCACGCTGGGGCGGTGCG
>NZ_JBXVPZ010000251.1:0-13837 GCF_057961495.1 Streptomyces sp. P5F9
GTGTTGGGGAGGGGTGTGCCGGACGGGGCGCGGGTGCCGAGACTGGGGACTAGCGAGGCTGTACGGGAAGCGGCCGGTCCGCCGGTGGACGGCCCAGCGCATGGAACAGACCGGCCGCCAGGACGAGGCCCTCGCGGGCGATCGGCGCCAACAGGTGCTCGTCCGGGGCGTGTTGGAGGCAGCCGGGGTAGGAGTGGGGCAGCCAGAGGGTCGGCAGGCCGAGGATGTCGGTGAAGACGGCGTTGGGCAGGGAGCCGCCGATGTTGGGCAGCACGGCGATCGGGCCACCGGTGACCTCTTCGAGCGTGGTCCTGGTCCAGCGCACCCACGGGTCGTCGAGCGGGGTGCGGCTCGCGGCGAAGCTGCCGAGCACGCGGACGTCGACCATCGGGTACCCGTGCTCGGCCAGGTGCCGGGCGATCGCTTCGGCGGCCTTGTCGGCGTCGGTGCCTACGACGTACCGGAGTTGGAGGACCGCGCGGGCGCTGCCCGGGATCGCGTTGACCGGCCGGTCGGCGTCGGCCGCGCCGAGCGCGAGGACTTCGAGGGTGTTCCAGGCGTAGAGCCGTTCGGCGGCGGACAGTTCGGGTTCGCCCCAGCCTTCGTCCGGTACCGGGTCGCCGGGTGAGGCCGCGACGGTGACGCCGGCGAGAGCCTCGCGGACCTCCTGCGGGATCGGGGGCGGCAGCAACTCCGGTACCCGGATACGTCCGTGGCCGTCGACCAGGGTCGCGACGGCGCCGGCGAGGGTGGTCGCGGGGTTGCGCAGCAGGCCGCCCCAGTTGCCGGAGTGATAGGCGTCCGGCCGTAGATCGACGGTGAGTTGGAGCCCGAGGCCGCCGCGCGCGCCGAGGAACAGCGTCGGGGTCGTGGCGTCCAGGCGCGGTCCGTCCGAGGCGACGAGCACGTCGGCGCGCAGCGACTCCCGGTGTTCCGCCGCGAATTCGGCGAGTCCGGGCGAGCCGATCTCCTCGCCGGACTCCAGCAGGAAGGTCAGGTTGAAGCCCAACGAGCCCTGGTCGGCGAGGAGGAGACGCAGGGCAGTCAGATTGACCAGGTGCTGGCCCTTGTTGTCGGCGGCGCCGCGTCCGTACCAGCGCTCGCCCTCGGCGGTCAGTGTCCACGGGTCGCGGCCCTCGCTCCACCGGCCGGCCTGGCCGTCGACGACGTCCGCGTGGCCGTAGACGAGCACGGTCGGGAGGTCGGGGGACTCGACGCGGGTGCCGATCAGGAAGGGTCCGGCCGCTGGATCGGGGTTGTCGTGGCGCGCGACCTCGCAGCCGAGGGCGGCCAGGGCGGGGGTCAGGAACTCGTCCAGGTATGCCTCAATGGCAAGGCGGCTCTCCGGTCGGGAACTCTCCGTGGCGTACGCGACCATGGCGGCCAGCTCGGTGAAGAAGGCACCCGAGTCGACGAACTCCTCGGCTTTACGGGCCAGTTTCTCAGGGATCACGGGAAGATTTCTCCAGGGAGGGCGGCGTTCGGGCGGGCGGTGCGCTCTCGTCGTTCCAGCAGAGTAGGGCGGATCCGGGCCTGCGACCATTGCCGTTTGTGACGTGAAGCGTTCTACTTTCGGCAACGCGATGTCTGACCAACTGCCTGATCACAGGGGAACTCATGCAACTCCTGCCGGTGAACCTCGCCTACTTCCTGGAGGTCGCCCGCACCGGATCGGTGACCGAGGCGGCGCACGCCCTGAACGTCGCGCCCTCGGCGATCAGCAGGCAGGTCGCCAAGCTGGAGTCCGGCATCGGGGTCCCGCTGTTCGCCCGGCACCCACGCGGGATGACCCTGACCGAGGCCGGCTCGCGGCTGCTGGCCCACGCCCGGCGCACGGAGACCGAATCGACCACGCTGGTCGAGGAGTTGAGGACGGGGCGGGGAGCGGAGGCGCGCAGTGTCGCCGTCGCCTGCTCGGAGGGGTTCGCGCGACGGCTGGTACCGCGGGCGATCGCCGACTTCCGGCGCGCCCACCCCGACGTGGCCTTCCGTGTGGACGTGGTCGCCCGTCAGGAGGCGACGCGCCGCGTGGTCGAGGGCCTCGCCGATGTCGCCGTCACCTACACGATGGGCCCGCAGCACGACGTCCGCGTCGAGTGCGCGGTCGTGGTCCCGGTGGCGGCGATCGTCCCCCTCGGTCACGAACTCGCCGGGCGCGACCGCATCGGCCTCGCCGACCTGTGCGCGTACCCGCTGGCGCTGGCCTCGCCGGGCACGAGTCAGCGTGAACTCTTCGACATCGGGGCGCAGTTGGAGGGGATCACGGTCCGCCCTGCGCTGGTCTGCGACAGTCTCGCTCCGCAGTACGAGTTCGTGCGGGCGGGAGGGGGCCTCGCGCTGGTCGGAGACCTCGGTGACCTGGGTGACCTCGGCGACCTCGGCGACGGCGAGCGGGACACCGCGACCGAGGGCGTGACATACGTCCCCGTGGACCACCCGGTGTTCCGGCAGCGCGAGGCGCAGGTGCAGACGGCGACGGGGCGGCGGCCGTCCTGGTCGGCGACACAGTTCACCGAACTGCTGGTGGCGTCGCTGCGGCGGGACCGCTCCCCCTGAACCCCAAGGCCGCCGTGACCGTGCTGAGCAAGGGCGCCGCCGTAGACCACATCCGCGAGGGCGTCCGTATCAACGTGGTCAGCCCCGGCGCGACGGACACCCCGATGTCCCTGCGCGCGGGCGAGACGGAGGCCGACCGAGCCGAGCGCGTACGGGCCACGCTCCCCCTGGGCCGTATCTCCGCCACGTCCGAAGTGGCCGCCGCCGTCCTCTACTTGGCCTCGGACGACGCGGCGTCGGTGGTGGGCACGGACCTGGTTGTGGACAGCGGCGCGACGGCGTGATGGCCGGGGGCCTGAACTCCGAGGGCCTGAACTCCGGTAACTCGGCTGCTCACGCCTTGAGTTGGTCGTACACAACCCCGGTCAGCTCCGCCGACGCCGCCCAAAGCCGTTGCCCCATCGCGTCGTTGAGGGTCCAGGGTGCCCGCCAGGACGGTGCCGGTGCCCCGCGCCACATGGCGACGCGGGGGCCGAAGAACGCATCAGGGCGTACGTCGGGGGCGGTGGCCGCGTAGAGGGAGGGCAGCGCGCCGGCCTCCGCGGACTGGGCGAAGACGCGGTTGCCGATCTCCATGAGCCGCTCGGCACCCTTGCGCCCCTCCGCCTGTGGCCCGGCGGTCTGGAGGTTGGTGGCGGCGTATCCGGGGTGGGCGGCGGCCGCGACCACCCCCGAACCGGCCGCCGCGAGCCGCCGCGCCAGCTCGTGCGTGAAGAGCAGGTTGGCGGACTTGGAACGGGAGTACGCGGTCCAACGGCTGTACCGGCGCTCGCTGTTGAGGTCGTCGATGTCGATGTTGGCGAACACGTGCATGAAGCTGGAGAGCGTGACGATCCGGGCGGCGGGCGCGTCGAGCAGCGCCGGCATCAGCAGCCCGGTGAGCGCGAAGTGCCCCAGGTGGTTGACCCCGAACTGCGTCTCGAATCCGTCCACCGTCGTGCCGTACGGCATCGCCATGACCCCGGCGTTGTTGACGAGCAGATCGAGCCGTTCGTACGGAAACGTGGCCGCGAACTCCCGCACCGACGCGAGGTCCCCGAGATCCAGCCGCCCGAACTGCGCCTCGGCGCCCGGCACTTCGGCCACGATCCGGTCGGCGGCCTCACTCCCCCGCGCCTCGCTCCGGCACGCGAGCACCACCCGGGCACCCTTGCGGGCCAGCTCGCGCGCGGTGACGTAGCCGAGCCCGCTGTTGGCCCCGGTGACGACGGCGACCCGGCCGCGCTGGTCGGGGACGGCCTTCTCGTTCCAGCCGGACATGATCGGGCTCCCTCTGGGTGTCGTCGAACGTCGGTGATCGGTTGGGATCTCAGCGTACGAGAGCCGACCCGTCACCGCTCCGCTCACACCGAGCGACATATCCATCACGAGATGGTCACTCTTCCTTCACCACTCTCACCCGGGCAATACGGTCCATGTCTCACCAGACACAGGGGGACGACATGACGCACCCGTACGCCACACCACCCATGCCCCAGCCCCAGCCGCCGTTCCGGCCCGTCCGCCCCGCACCCCGCTGGGCCCGCAAGCGGTACGTACTCCCCGCCCTCGCGCTGGCCTTCTTCATCGGCATCGGCGCGGGCGGCTCGGGCCAGGACAAGAAGACCGACACGACGGCCGACGCGAAGCCCGCGGCGGCCAGTCCCCAGCCGACGATGACCGTCACGGCGACGACGACGGAGACGGCGACCCCGGCGCCCGCACCCACGGTCACCACGACCAAGACCGTCAAGGTCACGAAGACGGTCACCGCGGAGGCGGCCGCGGGCAGCGGCTCGGGTTCAGGCTCCGGCTCGGGTTCCGACGACTCCGACTCCGGCGGCGGCAGCACCTATTACACGAACTGCACCGCGGCCCGCGCGGCCGGCGTCACGCCCCTGCGCGTGGGCGACCCCGGCTACGACTCCCACCTCGACCGGGACGGGGACGGGGTCGCCTGCGAGTGACGGCGGACGGCAGCGGAAAGGGGCGACACCCCCGCACAGGGTGCCGCCCCTCCCCTCGAAATCCGGAACCACCGCCGCGTCGGTGAGGGTCAGGATGACCGACAGCAGCCCCGGGGTTCTTGGATGCCGTACGACTGAATGCCGTACGCCCTACCGGTGGTCGCTCCCCTGTCCCGCCGAAGCCGCCCGCCCCGCCTCAAGCCGGGCCACCGGGATCCGGAACGGGGAGCACGACACGTAGTCCAGTCCGACCTCGTGGAAGAAGTGGACCGACTCGGGGTCGCCGCCGTGTTCGCCGCAGACGCCGAGTTTCAGGTCCGGGCGGGTTTCGCGGCCCGCCTTCGCCGCGAGCTTCACCAGGGAGCCGACGCCGTCGCGGTCGATCGTCTCGAAGGGGGAGACGCCGAAGATGCCCTTCTCCAGGTAGGCCGTGAAGAAGGAGGCCTCCACGTCGTCCCGGCTGAAGCCCCACACCGTCTGCGTGAGGTCGTTCGTGCCGAAGCTGAAGAACTCCGCCGCCTCCGCGATCTGGCCCGCGGTCAGGGCGGCGCGCGGGAGTTCGATCATCGTGCCGATCGACAGCTTCAGGGACGTGCCCGTTGCCGCCTCCACCTCCGCGACGACCTGGTCGGCCTCCTCGCGGACGATCTCCAGTTCCTGGACCGTGCCGACGAGCGGGATCATGATCTCCGCGCGCGGGTCGCCCTTCGCCGCCTTGCGCTCGGCGGCGGCCTCGGCGATCGCCCGTACCTGCATCGTGAACAGGCCCGGGATCACGAGACCCAACCGCACACCCCGCAGCCCCAGCATCGGGTTCTGCTCGTGCAGGCGGTGGACCGCCTGGAGGAGGCGCAGGTCGTTCTCGTGGGACTCCTGGCGGGACTCGGCCAGAGCCACCCGGACCGACAACTCCGTGATGTCCGGCAGGAATTCGTGCAGCGGCGGGTCCAACAGGCGGACGGTGACCGGGAGTCCGTCCATCGCCTTGAACAGCTCGACGAAGTCGGCCTTCTGGAGCGGGAGAAGAGCCTTGAGGGACTCCTCGCGTTCGGTGTCCGTGTCGGCCAGGATCAGGCGTTCCACCAACTCGCGGCGGTCGCCGAGGAACATGTGCTCCGTACGGCAGAGACCGATGCCCTGGGCGCCGAAGCGGCGGGCGCGCAGCGCGTCCTCGGCGTTGTCGGCGTTGGCGCGGACCCTCAACCGGCGTACGCGGTCCGCGTATCCGATGATCCGGTGGACCGCCTCGACCAGCTCGTCGGCGTCGTCGGCGCCCGCGTGCATCCGGCCCTCGAAGTACTCGACGACGGGAGACGGGACGACCGGGACCTCGCCCAGGTACACCTTGCCGCTGGAGCCGTCGATCGAGATCACGTCGCCCTCCTCGACCACGTGACCACCCGGCACCGTCATCCGGCGCCGCTTGGTGTCGACCTCCAACTCCTCCGCGCCGCAGACACACGTCTTGCCCATGCCCCGCGCCACGACGGCCGCGTGGGACGTCTTGCCGCCGCGCGACGTGAGGATGCCCTCCGCCGCGATCATGCCGTCGAGGTCGTCCGGGTTGGTCTCGCGGCGGACCAGGATCACCTTCTCGCCCGAACGCGACCACTTCACCGCCGTGTACGAGTCGAAGACCGCCTTGCCGACCGCCGCACCCGGCGAGGCCGCGATGCCCCGCCCGACCTGCTGGACCTTCGCCTCGTCGTCGAAGCGCGGGAACATCAGCTGCGCCAACTGCGCGCCGGTGACCCGCTGGAGGGCCTCCGCCTCGTCGATCAGCCCCTGGTCGACGAGTTGGGTCGCGATACGGAAGGCCGCACCCGCCGTCCGCTTCCCCACCCGCGTCTGAAGCATCCACAACTGCCCGCGCTCGATGGTGAATTCGATGTCGCAGAGATCCTTGTAGTGGTTCTCCAGGGTCTTCATGATCTGCATGAGCTGGTCGTACGACTTCTTGTCGATCTGCTCAAGTTCCGCGAGGGGCACAGTGTTTCGGATGCCGGCGACCACGTCCTCGCCCTGCGCGTTCTGCAAGTAGTCGCCGTAGACGCCCTGGTGGCCGCTGGCGGGGTCGCGGGTGAAGGCGACACCCGTGCCCGAGTCGGGGCCGAGGTTGCCGAAGACCATCGAGCAGACGTTGACCGCCGTGCCGAGGTCGTGCGGGATGCGTTCCTGGCGGCGGTAGAGCTTGGCGCGGTCGGTGTTCCAGGAGTCGAAGACCGCGTGGATGGCGAGGTCCATCTGCTCGCGCGGGTCCTGCGGGAAGTCGCGGCCGGCCTCGGCCTTGACGATCCGCTTGAACCGGGTGACCAGCTTCTTCAGGTCGGCCGCGTCCAACTCGGTGTCGACGGCGACCTTCTTGACCTCCTTGGCCTTGTCGAGCGCCTCCTCGAAGAGGTCGCCGTCGACGCCGAGGACGGTCTTGCCGAACATCTGGATCAGGCGGCGGTACGAGTCCCACGCGAAGCGCTCGTCGCCGGCCTGCTTCGCCAGGCCCTGCACGGACTTGTCGGAGAGGCCGATGTTCAGGACCGTGTCCATCATGCCGGGCATCGAGAACTTCGCCCCGGAACGGACCGACACGAGGAGGGGGTCGTCGGCCTGCCCCAGCTTCTTGCCCATCGTCGACTCCAGCGCGTCGAGGTGTGCACTCACCTCGTCACGCAGTGCCGCCGGCTCCTCGCCACTGTCGAGGTAGGTCTTGCACGCCTCGGTGGTGATGGTGAAGCCGGGAGGGACGGGAAGGCCCAGGTTCGTCATCTCGGCGAGGTTGGCACCCTTGCCGCCGAGGAGGTCCTTGAGGTCCTTGTTTCCCTCGGTGAAGTCGTAGACGAACTTCACTACGTGGGGTTCTTTGTTTTCCGACACGGGTCTCGACTCCTCGGGACGCGGGTGGCTGCCCTGACGGCCAGGAACATACCCAGATCGAAGGCGTCTGGGTACGTCCACTTGCATGTCATGCGTCTGTAACCGGCAGTCCGCCAGCGGATCGAAAGTCAAAGCTCGGCAAGCGAACACCGCCGGATGTTTTCACTTCTTGAACGCGACGCGGCCCATCGGCGCGCATTTACGCTCACATGAGCGGTTCGCGGCTCGACTGTTTTCGATCGATGAACGATCAAGGGGTGGCACGGAGTGCCACCCCTTGGAGAAGTGCAGCCGCGCAAGATCCGCTCACCTGAGCGCCACCTCTATCAAAGGTGGCGAGAATCACGCTTCCATACCCGACCGGATTTCACCATCCGGACGAGTGCCGGGAGGGAAACGTGAACGTCACATGCCCAGCGCGAGCAGCCGCTCCTCCACCCGCTCCGGCGCGTACAGATGCTCCACGACCAGCGCCCCCGCCCCCACCAGCCCGGCCCGCTCACCCAGCCGTGAGGTCAGTACGTGCAGATGAGCGGTGGAGCGCGGCAGCGCCCGCTGGTACAGCAGCTCGCGTACACCCGTCAGGAAGGAGGTGCCGGCCAGGTCTCCGGCGATCATCAGCACCCCGGGGTTGAGCAGCGTCACCACGGTCGCCAGGACGTCCCCGACCTGCCGTCCCGCCTCACGGGCGAACGCGGCCGCTCCCGGATGCCCGGACGCGAGCAGGTCCCGCACATCCGAGCCGGACGCCGCCGGCACCCCGGTCTCGGCCAGCCGTCGCGCCACGGCGCCACCGCTGGCGACGGCGGCGAGACAGCCGTAGGACCCGCAACGGCACAGCGCCTGCGCGCCCGCCGGGACGCGGATGTGGCCGATGTCGCCGGCGCCGCCGTCGATCCCCCGGAAGATGGAGCCGCCGACGACGACTCCGGCGCCGATACCCGTCGAGACCTTGACCAGCACGAAGGCCGAGCAGTCGGGGTGTCCGGTGCGCTGTTCGCCGTAGGCCATGAGGTTGGCGTCGTTGTCGACCAGGACCGGGACCCGGGGGGCGCCGGTGTGTTCGGTGAAGGCGCGGGCCAGGCGGCCTCTTATGTCGTAGCCGTCCCAGCCGGGCATGATCGGCGGCTGGACGACGCGGCCGGTCTCGCTGTCGACGGGCCCGGGGACCGCGAGGCCGATGCCGCAGACCTCGGACGGCTGGTGTCCGGCCTTCTCCAGGAGTTCGGCGAACCAGCGGCCGAGTTCGCCCAGTACGGCGTCCGGGCCGTCCTCGATGACGAGCGTGCCGCCGTGCTCCGCGAGGATCTCGCCGGTGAGCGAGAGGACGCACGCGCGCGCGTGGCGGGTGTCCAGGTCCGCCGCGAGGACTACGGCATGGGCGTCGTCGAACTCCAGGGTGATCGAGGGCCTGCCGCCCAGCGGGGAGTCCACGGGACCGCCCGCACCCTCGCGCAGCCAGCCCGCGCGGAAGAGCCGGTCCAGGCGCTGACCGACGGTCGCGCGTGAGAGTCCCGTCACCTGTTGGAGGGCGCCGCGGGTCGTGGCGCGCCCGGTGCGTACCAGTTCGAGCAGATCGCCGGCGCTCGCCTGACCTCGTCCAGTCATGCGCACCCCCTTGTGTTTCTCAACCCTGCATTACATATTGAGTTTTGCGTGTTAAATAGACGTAACCCTACGGTAGCCATGACCGAACCGGTCGGCACGATGTGTTTCGTGGAGTCCCGAGTGGATCGCACTGCCCAGCTCACAGCCCTCCCCGTGGAACGCACCTTCGTATACGATCCGCCACCCTTGTCAGGTTCGCTGCACCTCAGGGCGGCTGCCGTGCTGGAAGGGAACTGGACGGGTACCTCAACCGTCCCCTCCCGCGGTCTGTATCCGCACCAGTGGTCCTGGGACTCCGCGTTCATCGCGATCGGTCTGCGGCACCTCTCGCCGCTGCGGGCGCAGACGGAGCTGGAGACGCTGCTCGCCGCCCAGTGGGGCGACGGCCGTATCCCGCACATCGTCTTCAACCCCTCCGTACCGCTCGACGCGTACTTCCCGAGCCCCGACTTCTGGCGCTCCTCGACCGCTGGGCGCGCAGCGGGCGCCCCGCGCACCGTACAGACCTCGGGCATCGTGCAGCCACCGGTCCACGCGCTGGCCGCGTGGCTGGTCCACTGCGCCGATCCGGGCCTCTCCCGCGCGCGTGGCTTCCTCGCCGGTGTCTACCCCCGGCTGGCCGCCTGGCACCGCTATCTGCTGCACCGGCGGGACCTGGGCGGGGGCGGGCTCGCGTCCGTCGTGCACCCCTGGGAACAGGGTATGGACAACAGCCCTTGCTGGGACGCCCCGTTGAGCCGGATCACGCCCGCCCCGGCCCGTTCCTTCCGCCGCGCCGACCTCGACCACGGGGCCGCCGAGGACCGGCCCACGGACTTGGACTACGGCCGTTACGTACGGCTCGCGACGGACTACCGGGACGGCGAATACGCCGATGGGGCAAGCGAGTTCGCGGTGGAGGACCCGTCCTTCAACGCGCTGCTCATCGCCTCCGAACACGCACTCGCCCGTATCGCCCGGGAGTTGGGTGCGACCGGCACGGCCCGGCACGCGCGCGCGGAGCGCCTCACCGGGGTGCTGATCGAGCGGCTGTGGAACCCGGCGGAGGGGATGTTCTTCTGCCGAGACGTACGCGGTGGAGAACTCATCCCCGAGCGCAGCGTCTCCGGCCTGATCCCGCTCCTCCTCCCCGACCTGCCCCGGGACATCGTCACGGCCCTCGTCCGTACGGCGTCCGGCCCGCACTTCGGGCTCGGCGACACCACTCAACTCCCGCCCAGCTACGACCTGTTGGGCGAGGCGTTCGATCCGCACCGGTACTGGCGCGGCCCGGCCTGGTCCAACACGAGCTGGCTGCTGGAGCGCGGCCTGCGGCTGCACGGCGAGCGGCCGCGGGCGGACGCCCTGCGCGAGGCGGTCCTGGAGACCGCCGCCACCACCGACTTCGCCGAGTACGTCGACCCGTACGACGGTGAGGCGTGCGGCGCGACCGGCTTCAGCTGGACCGCCGCGCTGACCCTCGATCTGCTCCACGAGCCCCCCGGACACGGCGTGTCCGGCCCGGTCCTCGGCACGTTCGACATGCGTGACACAGAAGTGGACGACAGCGAAGTCGAGGTCGCCACCAGAGTCAAGGGAGGGGACCGGGGATGACGGACCGGCATCATCTGCTCGTGCACGGCGGGACGTTCGCAGCCGTGGGCGACGGCGGGGACATCAGCGGCGTACGGGGCGGCAGTTCCCCGGACGGGTTATTCGTACGGGACGCCCGGCATCTGAGCCGCTGGCAGTTGACGGTCGACGGCGCGGTGCCGGAGGCGCTGACGCCGGTGGCCGACGGGGACATGGCACGCTGTGTCCTCGTCCCGCGCGGCGGCCGCCAGGAGCCGCCCGCGCACACGCTCTTCCGTGAACAGGCCGTCGGCGACGGCGCGTTCGTCGAGTCGCTGAAGGTGACCAGCAACCGCCCGGTGCCGACCACGGTCCGGCTCGCGGTCACCGCGGACGCCGACTTCACCGACCAGTTCGAACTCCGCTCCGACTACCGCACCTACGCGAAGACCGGCGCCACCCGCTCCCGCCAAGTCCTGGAGGACGGCGTGGAGTTCGCTTACCAGCGCGGCGAATGGCGTTCTTGTACGACGGTCACGGCCGAGCCCGCTCCCGACGGCGTCGAGGAGACCGGCACCGGCGCCCGCCGCATGGTGTGGACCCTGGACCTCGAACCGCACGGCACCGCCGAGTTGGCGCTCCGCGTGATGGCCCGCCCGCACGGCGACAAACGCGCCCTGCGGGTACCGCGCTCCCCGTCCGCCCTGAACGACCAGCTCATCGCCCTGGAGGGCGAGTACGTCCAGGGCGTCTCCTTCCCCACCGGCTGGCCGGAGTTGGCCGCGGCCTGCGCCCGGGGCCTGTCGGACCTGGCCTCGCTCCAGGTCCCGGCGACGGGTCCCGACGGCGAGGAGCTGCGCGTACCGGCGGCGGGGGCGCCGTGGTTCCTGACCCTGCTGGGCAGAGACGCCCTGCTGACCTCCCTCTTCGCCCTCCCGTACCGCCCCCAACTCGCCGCCGCCACACTGCCGGCGCTCGCCGCGACACAGGCGACCGACGTGGGCCCCGAGTCGGTCTCCCAGCCCGGCAAGATCGTGCACGAGGTGCGGCACGGCGAGTTGGCGCACTTCGGGCAGGTGCCGTACGGGCGTTACTACGGCTCGGTGGACGCGACGCCGCTGTTCCTGGTGCTGCTCGGCGCGTACGTGGAGCAGACCGGCGACACGGCCCTGGCCCGGCGCCTGGAGCCCAACGCCCGTGCCGCGATCGGCTGGATGCTCGACCACGGCGGCCTGACCTCGCGCGGTTACCTGGTCTACCGCGCCGACCAGGGCGGCCTCGCCAACCAGAACTGGAAGGACTCCCCCGGCGCGATCTGCGGTGCCGACGGCACGCGCGCGAGCGGTCCGGTGATGGCGGCGGGGGCGCAGGGTTACGCGTACGACGCGCTGCGCCGCACGGCCCAACTCGCCCGCACGGTATGGGAGGACGAGACCTACGCGGCCCTCCTGGAACAGGCGGCGTCCGACCTCCGGGACCGTTTCCAGCGGGACTTCTGGATGCGGGACCACTCGTTCCCGGCGCTGGCACTGGACGGCGAGGGCCGGCAGGTCGACGCGCTGGCGTCGGACGCGGGCCATCTGCTCTGGTCCGGCCTGCTGGACAAGGAGTACGGCGAACTGGTCGGCCGCAGACTCCTGGCCCCGGACTTCTTCTCGGGCTGGGGAGTCCGAACGCTGGCATCAGGCCAAGCGGCGTACCACCCTCTCTCGTACCACCGGGGTTCGGTCTGGCCGCACGACAACGCGCTGATCACGCTGGGCCTGGCCCGCTACGGCCTGCACGACGAGGCCCGCACGGTCGCGCACGCGCTGGTCGACGCGGCGACGGCGACCGGCCACCGTCTCCCGGAGGTCCTCGCGGGCTACGGCCGCGACACCCATTCGGAGCCGGTCCCGTACCCGCACGCGTGTGTACGGGAGTCCCGTTCGGCGGCGGCTCCGTTGGCGCTGCTCACGGCGGTCGGGGGCGCGTGACACAACGGTGATAAGGCGTTTGCCGGGTGTTTGCCCAGTTCCGTGAACAGCGGCACGAGGCGACTCGTACGGAAGAGCGGCGGTCCTGCCTCCCCAGTCGGACCGCCCCTCCACTCCGATCACGGGCCTCGCACGGAAGGACCTTCGGGTTGCCTCAGCACACGAGCACACGCCAGACACCGAATACGGCCGGGGCAGCCGATGGCGAGGTACTGCCCCCGGACACGAACGACGAACCGACACCGAAGCCGGCCGGCGCGACAACAACACCGGAGGCCTCCGCCATCGCAGGCGGCACCGGGACCAAGTCCGAGGCGGGCGCGGGGAGTTCCGCGGTTGGCGCGGGTGAGGTCGAGGCTTCTGCGGGCGGCGCGGAGCCGGAGGCCAAGGCCGGCGCTTCCGCGGCCGCCGCGAGCGAGGGGAAGACGCGGGCCAGCGCTTCAGCGGGCACCGGCAGCAGCACCAAGACCGGAACCTCCCTCGCCGCCGGGAGCGAGGTGGAGCTTCCCGCAGGCGCGGACACCGAAGCCGACCTTCCGGCAGACGCCGAGACACGGGCCGGCCATTCGGTGAACGCCGACGGCAGGACCAAGGCCAGAACCTCCCCGGCCGCCGAGACGAGGGCCGACCGCCTCGCGAGCGTCAAGAGCAAGGCCAGGCCTTCCGCCGGCACCGCGCCCAAGGCGGGCTCCCCTGCGGGCGCCGAGCCCGAAGCCGCCTCTTCTCCCGCCGCCAAGACCGAGACCAGTTTCGCTGCCCCTGCCGAGACCGAGGACGGCTCCCCTGCGGGCGCCAAGACCAAAATCGGCGCTTCTACCGCCACCAAGACCGAGACCGGCTCGCCTGATGGCACCGCGACCAAAGCCGGCCCCCCGGCAAGCGCCGAGCCCGAAGCCGCCGCTTCTCCCGCCCCCGAGACCGAGACCAGTTTCGCCGCCTCTGCCAAGACCGAGGTCGGCTCCCCCGCGGGCGCCAAGACCAAAATCGGCGCTGCTACCGCCGCCAAGACCGAGACCGGCTCGCCTGATGGCACCGCGACCAAGGCCGGCTCCCCGGCAGGCGCCGAGCCCGTAACCGCCGCTTCTCCCGCCGCCGAGACCGAGCAGGTCGAGGCCTCCGCGCCCGAACGGGCCGTAGAGGCGCCGCCCGAGGCTACGGCGGAAGCCGCGCCCGACAGCGCGTCCAGCGCCGTGAGGTCCGGGACAGCCGAGGACGTCGACGCCACCGCCCCCGAAGCCCTCGCCTCCGAGGCCCTCGCCTCCGAGGCCGCCGAGAAGGCCGCGACCACCCCGTCCGCCGAACCCGACGCCTCAGCCACCGACACGGACA
>NZ_JBXVPZ010000252.1:0-13786 GCF_057961495.1 Streptomyces sp. P5F9
GTGTGCTGGGTGGGGCGGTTCGGGGTGTGCACGGCGTTGACGGGCGATTGGAGCCCCGGGATCCTGAACTGGTGGACAGGTTGTTCGTCGTCTGCGGCGCCGTCGTGGCTGGTCGCGCTCACGCGGCGGAGCCGCATATTGACACAGCCCCGCGCCCCTTTGGGGCGCTCAACGCGTCCCGCTCACACCATCCCGGCTCAGCCGCCGGAGGCCAACGCCCCCCGCTGCGGACGAATCCCCTCCGGCACCGCACGCGCGCGTGCGGGTGTTCCCGTCCAACAGGTGCCCCGGCGGGCCAGCAGCCGTCCCAGCCACAGTTCCAGCGAGACCAGGTCGGCGAGGCCGTCCAGGGGCAACGGCTCGCCCTGGGCCGCCGCGCGCAGCGCCTTGCGGACGACGCGCGCTTCCACCAGACCCGCCTGCGCGAGCAACGGTGTGGCGAACAGGTCCATCAGGGGGTCCGCGGCGACCCGGAGGCCCTTGCGGGCGGCGGCTGCCGCCGAGGCGTGGGAGGGGGCGCCCCAGCCGGGCGGGAGGTCGCCGACGCCGGCGCCCTCCAGGACCGTGCGCAGGATCGCCGCGCGGGCGCCCGGCTGGACCCGTAGCGCCTCGGGGAGGGAGCGGCAGGCGCGGACGACCTGGTTGTCGAGGAAGGGGGCGTGCAGGCGCTGGGAGCGGATCTCGGCGGCCTGTTCCAGGACGCGGAGGTCGTTGGCGTGGCGGGCGAGGGCGGCACGCGCGCGGAAGTCGCCGGGGCGCTGGCCCGGGCCGCTGCCCTGACGGCTGGGCGCGCTCTGGAGGCGAACCGATACTTCAGCCAGGGCCTCACCGGTCAGCCAGCGTGCGGCGGGCCCCGGTCTGGCCCAGGTGAGCGCGGCGAGGGAGGCACCGACGGCGCCTCCGGGCTCGTCGAAGCGCTTCTGGAGGAGGCGGTCGGCGAGGACTTCGAGGCCCGCGCCGTACGGGGTTCGGGCCAGGCGGCGGGCCGCGCCGTAGACCCGCCCCGGGACCATCACCGAGCCGTCCGCCTTCGCCAACGCGGCCACCGGGCGCACCAGATGGCGCCGTTTGCGGTCCATCAGGAGGTCGGCGAGGCGGGCCGGGTGCGCGTCCAGGACCTGGCGGGCGCCGTAGCCGGTGAAGTGGTCGGCGCTGCCCGCGGCGAGCCGGGCGCGGTGGCGGGCGGCGGTGATCAGGGAGGGGCCGGGTTCGTCGGTGAGCGGGCCGTCGAGTTCGGCGTACGGCAGGACGTCCTCGTTGCCGGTCACCACTACGTGGTGCAGACGCGGGTTGGCCGCGAGGGTGCCCGCGCGCTCCACCTCGGACTCGCGGCCGGGGACGGCGAGATCGTTGAACGTGACGGCGAGGAGCCGCTCGCCCGCGCCGGTGCCGTGCCCCAGGACCGTGCCCGGCGCCCCGGGCAGCCCGGCGGCGAGCAGGGCCAGCGTCCCGGAGGCGGGCCCCCCGGAGAGGTCCGCCCCGATCCCGGGAACGGGCATCCCGCGCGCAGCACGCCGTTCGGCCGGCCCCATGCCGGGGACGGGCCCCGGGTCTATGTCGGGGACGTGCCGGGGTGCGGAGAGACGCGCACGCACGGCGTCGACCAGCGCATCCCGTACGGCGTCCACCGCGCTGTCCGGGTCGACGGCCGCAGCCGCGACCGCGAGGGAGGCGACCGGCTCGTACCCGGCGATCTCGCGCGCCCCGGCGCGCAGCACCAGCGCATGCCCCGGCGGAATGCGCCGCACCCCGTCGTACGGCGTCGAGTCGTGCAGCGCGGCGGGGACATCCGGGGCGGCGAGCAGCGCGGCGAGGTGGCCGAAGTCGAGGTTGGCCTCGATGAGGTCGGCGAGCGGGAGCGCGGCCGTGGAGTAGGCCGTACCGCCGGCCCAGGGGGTGTAGAACACCGGCTTGGCGCCCGCGAGATCACCGCAGACCATGGTGCGGCGGCCGACCTTGACGACCGCCGTGTAACTGCCCGACCAGGCCGTCAGATGCCGAAGTGCCCCTCCGCGCGCGGAGAACAGGCTGAGGCGCAGCTCCTCGTCGGAGGCACCGCACGTACCGAGGACCGCGATACGCGTCTCCGCGTCGACCTTCACAACCCGTACTTCGTCGGGCCGCCAGTCGCCGACCGCCCACAGCGGATCCGGGTCGCCCCACAGGAGTTGGGACCCGACCGGGTGGACCGTCTCACCGTCGAACCCGGTGGCTCCCGCGGAACCGATCGCGGCGGCTCCAGCGGCGGTACTGCTCCATCCCACCAACCACCGCATCGACGCCTCCACAGGCTGTGGACAACCAGTGCACCGCACGAACTGGGCACCATGCTGCCATGAAGGACGCCTTCCGGAGGGCCGGAGAAGCCGCTTGAGATCGCGTGAAGACGCCCTGGACGAGGGACAACCGGACAAGGGAGACCCTACGTCCACGACGCGAATGCGCCCCCGATACGCTCCCCCAAAACACCTAACGCGCCCTCAACTCCCATGGTAGGAGCGGTATTCGACATCGGGAGGCAGGGGCGGTTTTCGGCCAAATCGGCGATACAGGGACAGGCTTGCGCACGCTCCGTACATGCCGTGCGCACCGCTTCGCGCCGCGCACAGTCCGGGAGGCGGAGTACGCCTCCCGGACCGGTCCGCCGCCCGCGGGGATGTAGGCGGCGGTGTCCCCCAGCCCACTGGATCCAGTACAGCGGGCCGACCCACGCACGATCCATGGAACCGCTCCCGGGATGGCCGGAGAAGAGCGCACACACGGGCGCACGGCCACACGACGGGGGCACGTCGCAACCCTGCGTGCAAACCCCGCACTCGCGTACGGACCACAATCCCGCCAACCGGAACAATGCCCCTTAACGCTTGGGATGCGGCGAACTACGCTGGGTTTACGAATGCCGGGTGGTTATGCCAGCGCGGCAGCCGTCTGTGTCGAGGGGTGGCGCATGTCCAGGGAGCAACGCGGGCCGAACGAAAAACTCGGCACCGTTCTCGCCCTCGCGGGAATCAGCAACGCAGGACTCGCGCGTCGCGTCAACGATCTTGGCGCTCAACGCGGGTTGACACTTCGCTACGACAAGACGTCGGTGGCGCGCTGGGTGTCGAAGGGAATGGTGCCCCAGGGCGCCGCCCCGCACCTCATCGCGGCCGCCATCGGCCAGAAGCTCGGCCGCCCTGTGCCGCTCCACGAGATCGGCCTGGCGGACGCGGATCCCGCACCGGAAGTGGGCCTCGCCTTTCCCCGGGACGTCGGCCAAGCCGTGCGTTCCGCAACGGAGTTGTACCGGCTCGACCTCGCCGGCCGCCGGGCCGGTTCCGGCGGCATCTGGCAGTCCCTCGCCGGGTCGTTCGCAGTCAGCGCATACGCAACGCCCGCCTCACGGTGGCTGATAACCCCGGCCGACAGTTCGGTGGCACGGGAAGCGAACTCCGCGGAGAGCTCCGGGACACCGCTCAAAGTCGGCCACAGCGATGTGCAGAAGCTGCGGGAGGCCGCGGAGGACGCCAGGCGCTGGGACTCCAAGTACGGGGGCGGCGACTGGCGTTCGTCGATGGTGCCGGAGTGTCTGCGGGTGGAGGCGGCACCGCTGCTGCTCGGCTCGTACTCCGACGAGGTCGGCAGAGCCCTGTTCGGCGCGAGTGCCGAACTCACCCGCCTCGCAGGGTGGATGGCCTTCGACACCGGGCAACAGGAGGCGGCGCAGCGGTACTACATCCAGGCGCTGCGTCTTGCCCGCGCGGCGGCGGATGTGCCGCTGGGCGGCTATGTGCTGGCGTCGATGTCGTTGCAGGCGACCTATCGCGGCTTCGGCGACGAGGGCGTCGACCTCGCGCAGGCCGCGTTGGAGCGCAACCGGGGCCTTGCGACCGCCCGCACCATGAGCTTCTTCCGGCTCGTCGAGGCGCGGTCCCATGCGAAGGCCGGGGACGCACAGGCGGCCGGCGCTGCCCTGAAGGCGGCCGAGGGGTGGCTTGAGCGGTCCCGGGAGGGTGACAACGATCCGTCCTGGCTCGGGTTCTACGGCTACGACCGGTTCGCCGCGGACGCTGCGGAGTGCTATCGGGACTTGAAGGCGCCGCGGCAGGTGCGGCGGTTCACTGAGCAGGCGTTGTCGAAGCCGACGGAGGAGTTCGTGCGGTCGCACGGGCTTCGGCTCGTTGTCTCGGCGGTGGCTGAGCTTGAGTCGGGGAATCTTGATGCGGCGTGCGAGCAAGGGGTTCGGGCGGTGGAGGTTGCCGGGCGTATCTCGTCTGCTCGGACTACCGAGTACGTGAAGGATCTTTTGCACCGGTTGGAGCCGTATGGGGATGAGCCGCGGGTTGTTGAGCTGCGGGAGCGGGCTCGGCCGTTGTTGATGGCGCCCGCCTAAGGGTCTGCCGGGCTTGTGCCGTCTTGCGTGTGCGGGTGCGCTGTGGCTGGTCGCGCAGTTCCCCGCGCCCCTTGGGGGGTTCTGCCCTCCCGGCGTTTGAAGTGACTGTCAGTGGTGCAGTGCACTATCGAAGCCGGGAGGTGGTGCACGTGCGGGCTGGGGTCGGGTACGACTGTGACGTGCTCGTGGTCGGTGGCGGGATTGTCGGGCTGTCCACGGCGTATGCGATCAGCCGTGCCGCGCCGGGCACGCGCGTCACCGTGCTGGAGAAGGAGGCCGGACCCGCTCGGCACCAGACAGGGCGCAACAGCGGGGTGATCCACAGCGGGATCTACTACCGGCCCGGGTCGCTCAAGGCGCGGTATGCCGTGCGCGGGGCTGCCGAGATGGTGAAGTTCTGTGCGGAGTACGGGATTTCGCACGCCGTCACCGGGAAGTTGATCGTCGCCACGGAGCGGGCGGAATTGCCCCGGCTGCACGCGCTCGTGCAGCGCGGGCGGGAGAACGGGATTCCGGTCCGGGAGTTGGGCGCCGCCCAGATCGCGGAGTACGAACCGGAGGTGCGTGGCCTCGCCGCCATACACGTCGGGACGACCGGGATCTGCGACTACACCGAGGTCGCCAACCACCTCGCCGAGGCCTCCGGCGCGGAGATCCGTTACGGCGCGCGGGTCGCCCACATCGACCGGCGCCCCGAGCGCGGGGTCGCCGTCCGTACGGTGACCGCGACCGGCGGTGACGTCGTCCGCGCGCGCGTGCTGGTGAACTGCGCCGGCCTGCACTGCGACGAGGTGGCCCGCCTCACCGGCGACGACCCGGACATGCGGATCGTGCCGTTCCGAGGCGAGTACTACACCCTCACCCGCCCCGAACTGGTCCGGGGCCTGGTCTACCCGGTCCCCGACCCGACCTTCCCGTTCCTCGGCGTCCACCTCACCCGCGGCATCGACGGCAGCGTCCACCTCGGCCCGAACGCGGTCCCGGCCCTGGCCCGCGAGGGCTACGACTGGGGCGTCGTACGGCCTCGGGAAGTCGCGGCGACGGCGGCTTGGCCCGGCTCCTGGCACATGGCCCGACAGCACTGGCGCTACGGATTGGGGGAACTCCGGCGATCCATCTCCAAGACCGCGTTCACGGGAGCCGTACAGCGCCTCCTCCCGGCGGTGACCCCGGACGACCTGATCCCATCACCGGCCGGCGTACGCGCCCAAGCGGTACTGCGGGACGGCACCCTCGTAGACGACTTCCTGATCAAGGAGGGTCCGCGGGCCGTACATGTGCTGAACGCCCCAAGCCCGGCAGCCACCGCCTCCCTACCCATCGGCAGAGAGGTAGCCCGCCGGGCCTTGGCTGTATTGCACCAAGACCGACGCCCACTCCAAACCCCGGACAGGGCAACCCCCTAGGGGCGCAGGGCTGTATCGATATGCGGCTCCGCCGCGTGGGCGCGACCAGCCACAACGCACCCGCCACTCGCAAGACAACACAAGCCACGCAGACGCAAAGGCGCACGCCCCGTAAAATCAACGCATTGTGTCTGACACCGCCAACACCCCCGCCACCCCCACCGAGCCCGCACACCGCACCCGGCCCAAGGGCGAACCCCGTTTTCCCGGCGGGCCGACGCCCGACCCCGCCGGCTCCCACTTCGAACGCCGCATCCGAAGTTTCCAGCCACGCCGAAGCAGGGTCACCGCTGGCCAAGCGGACGCCTTGGAACGCCTGTGGCCCACGTGGGGCCTGGACATCGACGGCCGACGGAACCTCGATCTCGCCGAGCTGTTCGGGAACGACAACCCGGTCGTCCTGGAGATCGGCTTCGGCATGGGTGAGGCCACCGCACAGATGGCCGCCGAAGCCCCCGCGACGAACATCCTCGCCGCCGACGTGCACACCCCGGGCCAGGGCAATCTCCTGGGCCTCGCCGAGCACCACGGCCTGTCCAACATCCGGGTCGCCAACGGGGATGCGATCATCCTGCTCCGCGAGATGCTCGCCCCGGACTCGCTCGACGGACTGCGCGTGTACTTCCCGGACCCCTGGCCCAAGAAGCGGCACCACAAGCGGCGGCTGCTCCAGCCGGAGTTCCTCACCCTCGCCGCGACCCGCCTCAAGCCCGGCGCGACCGTGCACTGCGCGACGGACTGGGAGCCGTACGCGGAGCAGATGCTCGAAGTGCTCGACGCGCACCCGGACTTCGAGAACAGCCAACCTGACGGCGGTTTTGCGCCCCGTCCGGAGTTCCGGCCGCTGACCCGTTTCGAGGGCCAGGGACTGGACAAGGGACATGTCGTGAACGATCTGCTCTTCCGTCGCGTACCCCACGACGACCGGACGACGACCAGCACTGACGACCAGCGCTGACGCCAGGCTCCCTCGCGGGCCGTGCCCTTACCTCGTTAGGGTCGATGCCGTGGCCACCTTTCCGCCGTACCCCCCACACCCCGGCCACCCCGCCGGTGGTGTGCCCGGGCACGGGCCGCGGGTGCGCTGGTGGCAGCGGAACTGGGTCCGCTACGGCGCGCTGATCGCCCTGCTCACGCTCTCCGGGCTGGTCATCCTCGCGCTGGTGCGTCAACAGACCGGTACCGAAGGGTTCTTGGTCGGCCTCGGGCTCGCCGTACTACCCGTACCCCTCCTCGTCGGCGCCTTCCGCTGGCTGGACCGGGTCGACCCCGGACCCTGGCGGAACCTGCTCTTCTCCTTCGCGTGGGGTGCCTGCGCCGCGGCCCTCATAGCGATCGTCGCCAACAGCTTCGCGACGAGATGGATAGCGACCACGACCGCCGACCCGACCAGCGCGGACACTCTCGGCGCCACTGTCATAGCCCCGATCGTCGAGGAGTCGGCGAAGGCGGCGGCCGTACTCCTCGTCTTCCTCTTCCGCAGACGGGACTTCACCGGGATCGTCGACGGGGTGGTGATAGCCGGGGTCACCGCCACCGGCTTCGCGTTCACCGAGAACATCCTCTACCTCGGCACCGCCTTCGGCACCGACCAGCTCACCGGCGACCGCGGCCTCACCTCCGTCACCGCGGCGACCTTCTTCGTGCGCATCGTCATGTCCCCGTTCGCGCACCCCCTGTTCACCGTCCTCACCGGCATCGGCTTCGGCGTCGCCGCCCTCTCCCCCGACCGGCAGCACATCCGACGCGTCCTGCTCCCCCTGACCGGCCTGCTCCTCGCGATGGGCATGCACGCGATCTGGAACGGCTCCTCCACCTTCGGCCAGTACGGCTTCTTCGAGGTCTACGGCGTCTTCATGGTCCCCATGTTCGGCCTGCTGACCTGGCTCGCGGTCTGGACCCGGCAGCGCGAACTGCGCACCGTGCACGAGGAGTTGCCCGCCTACGTCTACGCGGGCTGGCTGACCCCGGCCGAACCCTTCGTGCTCGGCTCGATGAAGGCCCGCCGCCTGGCCCGCGAGTACGCCCGCCACCGCCTCGGCAGGCAGGCGGCCCGCTCGGTCGCCCAGTACGAGGCGTACGCGACCTCCCTGGCGTTCCTGCGGTACCGGGCCACGCGGGGCCGCGCCGGCGCCGACTTCGTCGTACGGGAAAGGGAGTTGCTGCACGAGCTGTGGCTGCGCCGGGAGGTGGCACGGCCCGCGCTGGACTACGCGGCGCGGCGGACAGCGCCGCCGGTACCGGTGGTGGTGCCGCCGTGGCCGCCGGTGTACGGGTCGTACGGGAGTCCCCTGTACAACCCGTACCGGTCATAGCTCCAAGGACACCTACGCCGATGCCTGCGTGAGGCGGGCGATCTCCGCGTCCGTCAGCTCCAGTTCCGCCACGCCGAGCAGTGCGGGGAGCTGCTCGACCGTCCGGGCCGACGCGATCGGGGCCGCGACCGTGGGCTGGGCGGCGAGCCAGGCGAGGGCCACCGTGGCGACCGGGGCGTCGTGGGCCTGGGCGACCTCGTCCAGGGCGGTGAGGACGTTCTGGCCGCGCTCCGACTTGAGGTACTCCGCCGCGCGCCCGGCCCTCGGGCTGTCGACCGTCGTACCGGGGCGGTACTTGCCGGTGAGGAAGCCGGCGGCCAGCGAGAAGTACGGGAGGGCCGACAGTCCTCCGCGTTCGGCGACGTCCCGCAGCTCGCCCTCGTAGGTGTCGCGGGAGACGAGGTTGTAGTGGGGCTGGATGGCGACATAGCGCGCCAGGCCCTCGCGGTCGGAGAAGTCCAGGGACGCCTGGAGGCGCTCGGGCGAGATGTTGGAGGCGGCGATGTGCCGCACCTTGCCCGCCTTGACCAGTTCGTCGAGCGTGCCGACGATCTCCTCGACCGGCACGTCCTCCTTGTCGAAGTGCGGGTAGTACAGGTCGATGTAGTCGGTGCCCAGGCGACGCAGCGAGGCGTCGGCGGCGGCCTTGATGTTGGCGGCGGACAGGCCGGGGTAGTCGGGGTGCTGGCTGACCTTGGTGGCGATCACGACGTCGGCACGGTTGCCGCGGGCCTTGAGCCACTTGCCGATGACGGTCTCGGACTCGCCGCCGTGATTGCCCGGCGCGAACGCCGAGTACGAGTCGGCGGTGTCGACGAAGTTGCCGCCCGCGGCCGTGTAGGCGTCGAGCACGGCGAAGGAGGCCGCCTCGTCGGCGGTCCAGCCGAACACGTTGCCGCCGAGGTTCAGCGGGAAGATCTCCAGGTCGGACCGGCCCAGCTTGCGAAGAGAAGTCATGCTTCACCTCAACCGCCGGGCCGGAACCGGATATTCCAGACGATCAGGGAGAGATCAGGGGTTGAGGCCCTTGCTGCGCAGCCAGGGCGCCGGGTCGCTCGCGGTGGCGGCGCCGTTGATGTGCACCTCCAGGTGGAGGTGCGGCCCGGTCACGTTGCCGGTCGCGCCGACGCGGCCGATGACCTCGCCGGTGGAGACCTTCTGCCCGACGCTGACGTTGATCGAGGACTGGTGGCAGAACCACAGCTCGGTGCCGTCGTCGAGGGTGAGGATCGTGCGGTACCCGTAGGACCCGGCCCAGCCCGCCTCGGTGACCGTGCCGCTGTGGATGGCCTTGATCAGCGTGCCGGTGGGCGCGGCGAAGTCGAGACCCGTGTGATACCCGGAGGACCACATCGAGCCGGCCTGGCCGAAGGTGCCGGTGATCGTGTACGAGCCGACCGGCAGCGTGTACTGCTTGGCCAGCGCGGCGAGCTTCGCGGCCTCGGCCTTCTTCGCCGCGGCGGCCTCCGCGGCCTTCTTCGCGTCGGCGGCCTTCTTCGCGGCGTCCTTCTCGGCCTTGGCGGCGGCGGCGTCGACCTGCTTGGCGACGGCGGCCTCGACGGCGGCCTTCGACTTGCCGTCGACCTGTACCTGCTGCGACTCGGCCTGCGCCATGATCCGGTTGCGCAGCAGCTCACCCGCGTCCGAGGCGCCCTTGGCGGTCTCGGTCGTGCTGACCCCGACACTGCTGAGCGGCGTGGCGGAACCCTTGGGGGTGCTGCTGGACGAGTCGTCCAGCAGGTGGCCCACGGAGGGCAGGTCGGGCAGGGAGATGGAGACCGGCGGCTTGCCGGTGTTGGCGCTGGCCATGCCGCCCGCGCTGACGGCGGCTATGACACCGACGCCCAGGACGGTGGAGCTGCGGGCGAATCCTCCGCCACCACGCTGCTTGGCGACACGGTGCTTGCCGCGGTTGGGAGCAACGGACTCCGCGCTGGGATTCCACTCCTCCCAGGGGCCCTCGTCGGGGCGGTAACCGCCGTAGACGACAGGGGCTTCTGGGGCAGCCTGGTTTGACGCCACGTGGGCGTGCTCCTTTCCTTCCTTCTCGCCTACCGGGTTAGCTGACGGGTTCGGAGCAGGAAGGTCTCCTACGCGCGTATACCTGCCGTGTTGCCACGGCGGTCGACGAGCGATTCACCCCAAGGTGGTGGTTCCCCGGTTCCCTTGCGGGATTCGGCACGTGCGCACGGAGCCATCTCTTGTGACGGCTGGGACGACCGCGCTGCGTTATCGAACGTTAATAGACACGGGCGCCCGTTTCCAAGCTGTTCGGCTTGATCATTAACCTTTCCTTGCTGGACGAACGGCCCACCACCGGCGAAAAACGGGCGAGTTGGCCGAGTCTCAGAATTCCCACAGGTATTGACGGCATGTCAGTTGTTATGCGGAGGGCTCCCGCCCGGTCACCCGCCGTGATGACGGTCATGGATGCCGTACGGCGATCATCGCCATGTCGTCCGTCATCCAGCCCCCGGAGTACCGACGCACCTCCTTGGCGAGGATGCCGAGCAACGCCTCGGGACTGCGGAAGGTCCGGCCGGCCAGCCGAGCACCGGGGTCGTAGAAGACGCCGTGGGAGTCGCGCGCCTCGGACAGCCCGTCGGTGTGGACGAGGAGGGTGGCCCCGCCGGGGAACGCGAACTCCTCGGCACGGTCGGGCCAGACCCCCAACTCGCCCATTCCCAGGGGCAGTGCGGGCTCCTGGACCTGCAACGTGCGTACGGTGCCGTCCTCGTGCAGGAGCAGCGGCGGCGGATGGCCCCGGTCGACGATCCGTACGACGCCGTCGCCGTGCGGGAGTTCGGCGAGGACGGCCGTGGTGAACCCCTCGAACGCGTCGAGACCGTCGCGCCGGGTGCCCTCGCGCGCCAGCGCCCGCTCCAGCCGCTGCGCGACCGCCTCCAGGGTGACCTCCTGCTCGGCGGCCTCCCGGAACGCCCCGATGACCACGGCGACGGCGGCGACCGCGCCCATGCCCTTGCCGCGCACGTCACCGACGACCAGCCGCACGCCGTGCGGGGTGTCCTGCACCGCGTACAGGTCGCCGCCGATGAACGCGCCCTCCTGCGCCGCCTCGTACCGTGCCGCGATCTCGAACCCGCCGATCCGCTCGGCCGGTTCGGGCAGTACGGCCCGTTGAGCGGCCTCGGCGATCTCGCGTGCGGAGGCCAGCTGTTCGCTGCTGCGGCGGACCAGGAGGTTGATGAGGACGGCCAGCACGGCGACCGTCGCCACGGTGACCACCTCGGTGACCGCGTCGATGTCGAGGACGATGCCCAGCCTGACGTGGACCGCGAGCACGACGGCGACGGCCGCCAGACCGGTGAGGACCGTACCGCGCCGGGAGTAGAGCGGGGCGGCGACCAGCGGGGCGGCGGTGAAGAGCGGGGCCGCGGTGAAGGCCTGCGGGGTGAGGTAGTCGTAGAACGCCCCGACGATCAGCAGCAGCGCGGGCAGGCGGCGGACGGTGGTGCGGGTGTACGAGATCCGCCGTCCTTCGACGGGGCCGAGGCCGGGGTCGGGCACGGGATCGCCGGGCAGGCGCCCGCCGGCTCGCACATACGGACCCTCCTCCACGCGTCCAGTTTTTCGTGACGGAGGGAGGGCGGCGAGCGGTGTGAGCCGATCGAGGACATCGGGAGAGGGGGGAAGGGGGGAGAAACACCAAGGGCCGGAATCCATTTCTGGATTCCGGCCCTTGGCCTTAGTAGCGGGGACAGGATTTGAACCTGCGACCTCTGGGTTATGAGCCCAGCGAGCTACCGAGCTGCTCCACCCCGCGCCGTTGTGATTACAACTATACGCCATCCGCGGGGTCCGATGTCACACAGGTTTCAGTCGGCGGTGTTCCCGGCGTGCGTGAGGGTCTCCCAGGAGACGAAGAGGTCGTCGCTGCCGGCCGGGCGGGTGGACTCGGCGAGCTTGTGCGCGGCGGGCACCTTCACTCCGAGCCGGCCCTCCAGGTGGTTGACGGCGACCTCCAGGTCGGGCCCCATGTTCCGGTCGACCTTGCCGCCGCACAACCAGGCGGGCGCGGGCTCGCCGAGCTGGTAGCGGGCGTGGAATTCGAGTGCCGCCCTGAGCCGGTCCTTGACCCCGTCGTAGAGGTCGACGCCCTGGTGCCAGGCGGTCTCGGCGATGTGCGCGGTGGCCGCCAGCGAATACCCGACGTGCTTGAAGTTGCGGCACGTCTCCTGGGCGACGCCGTCCTTGAAGGTCGTCTGCTTGAACCAGTACGTCGTCAGCTTCTGCGGGGTGGTGACCTTCGAGCCCACCGGGGTGAGCGGCACCTTGCCGTCCTTGGCGAGGTAGAAGTAGGCGGGCACGCGGTCGCGGAAACGTTTGACGGCGGCGTCGAACGCCTTGTGGTCGTCGAGGAACACGGCGATACCGATCGCCGCGTCCGTCATCGCGAGGTCCCAGTTGCCGTTGTAGTCCGGCAGGTTCTTGGTGACTTCCGGTTCGTAGGCGGTACGCAGCATCGTCCCGAACCGCTTGACCCGGTCCGCCGGCCAGCCGGCGCCGGGCGCGTACCGCACGATCTCCGCAGCCCGCGCCCAGGTCGAACCGGCCCACGCGGTCTGCAGCCCGGCGTCGTCGGAGGTGTGCTCCCTCATCTTCGCCGACCAGTCGTCCATGATCTCCCGCGCCTTCAGCGCGTGATGCTGCTTCCCGGTGATGCTGAACAGCAACGCCTGCGTGTACGCCGCGATCGCGTCCTCGCGCTCCTCGACACAGCCGTGCGCGGCCTTGCCGTTCCAGGGGCAGTCGACGTCCGCGTACGGCTTCGCCGTGTACTTGTACGACCCGTACTTGCTGTCCCGCATCCCGAAGTACGCCTTCAGCCAGGGCTGCTTGCCGGCGGCGACGTTCTTGCGTACAGCGTCCAGCTGGCCCTTGCTGACGAGCACCCCGGGGTGCGTGAACGCGGCGCTCGCGGGCAGCGCCCTTGCCATGGTTCGCGTACCGGTGTCCGTCGATCCGCACGAGGCGAGTAGTCCTACGGCTACGGACGCGCCCAGCAAGGTGATGGCGTGCCGCCGGCCCACTGCCCTCATGTGTCCTACCTCCGCGTTGTCCGCACCGGTTCTTTGTGAGCGTGACGTGGGAGGCGGTGGGGCGCAGGATTTGATGGGCCGGTCGGGGAGCAGCGAGGGCGGGGAGGTGTTCCAGAGGAATGTGACACTCACCCCCCGAGGTGTCACATTCCTCCAGAGAGGGTGCGCCTCAGCCGAGCAGATGCCGGTTCGGCGCCTTCGCCCGCTCCTCGTACTCCGGGAGTACGACCACGGTCACCCCCCGCGCGGCCAGCGCCCCGCTCCCGTCCGCCCCCGCCACGAACGTGTCCGGCTCGCGCCAAGCGGTCACCACCCGCCGTACGCCCGCGTCGAGGATCAGTTGGGCGCAGGGCTTGGGGCGGGAGGCGCGGTGGGTGCAGGGTTCCAGGCTCGTGTAGACCGTGGCCGTGGGGAGGCGCGGGTCCTGCGGGTCGATCTTCGCCAGCGCCGCCTCCTCCGCGTGGACCACCGGGTCGCCGGACTCGCGGGAGTGGCCCCGGGACAGCTCCTTGCCGTTCTCCGCCACCACCACCGCGCCGACACTGAACGCCGTCTCCGAGGGCGGGCAGTCCGCCGCCAGGTCGCAGGCGAGGGCGAGCCAGTGGCGGTCGGCGGCGGAGGGGAGGTCGCCGG
>NZ_JBXVPZ010000253.1:0-13743 GCF_057961495.1 Streptomyces sp. P5F9
CCCCCAGCCCCGACGCCGAGATGACCCAGGTGGTCCGCCCGTCATGAACAAGCCCCTGCGCCGGATCGCGCTCTTCTGCGGCCTCCTGGTCCTCACCCTGCTGCTGCGCGACAACTGGCTCCAGTACGTCAAGGCCGACAGCCTCAAGGACGACGACAACAACCGCCGTGTCACGATCGCCCGTTACGCGACCCCGCGCGGCAACATCATCGTCGACGGCGATCCGATCACCGGTTCCACCGAGACCAGCACCTCCGGGCTGAACGACCTGAAGTACAAGCGCACGTACAAGAACGGCGCGATGTGGGCGCCGGTCACGGGATACGCCTCGCAGGCCTTCGGTGCCAACCAGCTGGAGTCCATCGAGGACGGCATCCTCTCCGGCACCGACGACCGGCTCTTCTTCCGCAACACCCTCGACATGATCACGGGCAAGCAGAAGTCGGGCGGCGACGTCGTCACCACCCTCAACGCGGCCGCGCAGAAGGCCGCGTGGAAGGGTCTGTCGAAGCAGGGCGGCAAGGGCGCGGTCGTCGCCCTCGACCCGTCCACCGGCAAGATCCTGGCGCTGGCGTCCTACCCGTCGTACGACCCCTCGTCGTTCGCGGGCAACTCCACCTCCACGGACTCCAAGGCGTGGACGAAGCTCCAGAAGAAGTACGACCCGGACGACCCGATGCTGAACCGGGCGCTGCGCGAGACCTACCCGCCCGGCTCCACCTTCAAGGTGGTCACCGCGGCCGCCGCCCTGGAGAACAACCTCTACACGTCCGCCGACACGGCCACCGACTCGCCGCTGCCGTGGATCATGCCGGGCACCACGACCCCGCTGAAGAACGAGGGGAACATCCCCTGCAAGAACGCCACCCTGCGCGCGGCACTGCAGTACTCCTGCAACAGCGTCTTCGGCAAGGTCGGCGCCGACCTCGGCAACGACAAGATGCTGGCCGAGGCGAAGAAGTTCGGCTTCGACTCCGAGCAGTTCACGCCGATCCGCTCCAGCGCCTCGGTCTTCTCGGACAACATGAACCAGTCGCAGACCGCGCTGTCCTCGATCGGCCAGTACAACACCGCCGCGACCCCGCTCCAGATGGCCATGGTCGCCTCCGCGGTCGCCAACGACGGCAAGCTGATGAAGCCGTACATGGTCGACAAGCTCCAGTCGTCGAACCTCGACACCATCGCGCAGACCGAGCCGGAGGAGATGAGCCAGCCGCTCTCCTCGAAGAACGCGCAGATCCTCCAGTCGATGATGGAGACGGTCGTCGAGAAGGGCACCGGCACGAACGCGAAGATCAGCGGCGTCACCGTCGGCGGCAAGACCGGTACCGCCCAGCACGGTGTCGCCAACAGCGAGAACCCGTACGCCTGGTTCCTCTCCTACGCCAAGCTCCCCGACGGCAGCTCGCCGGTCGCCGTGGCCGTGGTCATCGAGGACTCCAGCGCCAACCGTGACGACATCTCCGGCGGCGGTCTCGCGGCCCCGATCGCGAAGAGTGTCATGGAGGCGGTCATCGACAGCAAGAAGTGACTCCGCTCACGTCCCCTTCACATCGGTGCACGTTGCGATACCGGTCCTGTATCGGGTGACGGGCTTGGCCAGGTCACACAAAGCCAGCCGGGTACGGTAGGCCCGGACGGCTAGCCTCCGACCGCACATCCGTGCGGGTCGGGACCGACGGAGAGGGCTGGTAGGGAACTATGGAAGAGCCGCGTCGCCTCGGCGGCCGGTACGAGCTGGGCCAGGTGCTCGGCCGTGGTGGCATGGCGGAGGTCTACCTCGCCCATGACACACGCCTCGGCCGCACGGTGGCGGTGAAGACGCTGCGCGTCGACCTTGCGCGCGACCCTTCCTTCCAGGCCCGGTTCCGCCGGGAGGCCCAGTCGGCCGCCTCGCTCAACCATCCCGCGATCGTCGCGGTCTACGACACGGGCGAGGACTACGTCGACGGGGTCTCGATCCCGTACATCGTCATGGAGTACGTCGACGGCTCGACGCTCCGTGAGCTGCTCCACAGCGGTCGCAAGCTGCTGCCGGAGCGGGCCATGGAGATGACCATCGGCATCCTCCAGGCCCTGGAGTACTCGCACCGCAACGGCATCGTCCACCGCGACATCAAGCCGGCCAACGTCATGCTGACGCGCACCGGCCAGGTCAAGGTGATGGACTTCGGCATCGCCCGCGCGATGGGCGACTCCGGCATGACGATGACGCAGACGTCCGCGGTGATCGGCACCGCCCAGTACCTCTCCCCGGAGCAGGCGAAGGGCGAGCAGGTCGACGCCCGCTCGGACCTCTACTCGACGGGCTGTCTCCTCTACGAACTGCTGACGGTACGGCCGCCCTTCGTGGGCGACTCCCCGGTGGCGGTGGCGTACCAGCACGTACGCGAGGAGCCGCAGCCGCCGAGCGTCTTCGACCCGGAGATCACGCCGGAGATGGACGCGATCGTCCTGAAGGCGCTCACCAAGGACCCGAACTACCGCTACCAGTCCGCCGACGAGATGCGCATGGACATCGAGGCCTGCCTCGACGGCCAGCCGGTCGCGGCGACGGCGGCGATGGGTTCGGTCGGCTACGGCGCTTACGGCGACGACCAGGCGACGACGGCCCTGCGTTCCGACGCGGGCGCCACGACGATGCTGCCCCCCATGAACCCGGACGACGGCGGCTTCGGCTACGACGACCGCCCCGACCGGCGCCGCCAGCAGAAGAAGAAGTCGAACACCTCGACGATCCTGCTGATCGTGGCGGCGGTCCTGGTGCTGGTGGGCGCGATCCTGATCGGGAAGTGGGCGTTCAGCGGGAACGGGGGCGCCGACAAGCCGTTCGCGGCCCCGAACTTCGTCGGCCAGACCTACGCCACCGCGCAGACCATGGCCGTCAACTCCGGCCTGAAGCTCGCGGAACCCACCCGCAAGGCCTGCGAGAACGCGCCGAAGGGCAGCGTCTGCTCACAGGACCCGAAGGCGAACACCAACGTCAACAAGGGCGACACCATCAACCTGGTCGTCTCGACCGGGGCGCCGAAGGTCGTCGTACCGAGTGTCGTGGGCCAGAGCTTCGACGACGCCTCCTCGACGCTCACGGGCGACAAGTACCAGTTCAAGGTGGAGAAGAAGGAGAAGGTGTCCGGCGAGGACCCCGGCACGGTCCTGGAGCAGAACCCCGCCCTCGGCGCGGAGGTCGAGAAGGGCACCACCATCACCCTGACCGTCGCGAAGGCCGAGGAGAAGTCCACGGTCCCGGACGTCAGCGGCAAGAGCTGTGACGACGCCAAGGCGCAGATGCAGCAGAACAACCTCGTCGGCAACTGCACCGAGGTGGCGACCACCGACACGAACCTGAACGGCAAGGTCGTCGCGACCTCGCCCACGGCCGGGACGCAGGTCGACAAGAACTCGTCGGTCAACATCCAGATCGGCAAGGTCTCGCAGACCCAGGTCCCGAACGTCGTCGGCCAGACGGTGAAGAACGCCAAGACGATCCTTCAGCAGAACGGCTTCACCAACATCCAGTTCGCCGACAACAGCGATCAGGGCGACAACGCGATCGTGACCCAGCAGGACCCGGGCTCGGGCAACCAGGTGGACGACCCCGGCAACACGCAGATCACCCTCACCAGCGTGGGCACCGGCAACGGCAACAACAACGGTGGCGGCGGCTTCTTCGGAGGCAACTCCGGATAGGCGGCACCGGCACGACATGACGGAGCCCCGGCACCCTGAGAAAGGGTGCCGGGGCTCCGTCGTACGTGCGGTGCGCTACGACCCTGCCGTCAGCGCAGTTCCTTCGGCGGCGTCCGTGCACTGTCCACCTTGTCGACGCGGACCAGCTCGCCCCACACCACATATCGGTACCGGGACGTGTACACCGGCGTGCAGGTCGTCAGGGTGATGTAGTGGCCGGCCTTCTTCTTGCCGGACTCCGTGGGGATCTGGGCGAGGGTCTTGACGTTGTACTTCGAGGTCTCGGGGAGGATGTCGTAGACCTTGTAGACGTACCAGTCGTCCTTCGTCTCGAAGACGATCGGGTCGCCCTTCTTGAGCTTGTCGATGTTGTGGAACTTGGCGCCGTGGCCGTCGCGGTGGGCGGCGAGGGTGAAGTTGCCGTTCTTGCCGGTGGTGGGGAGGGCGGCCTTGATCGGGTCGGTGTAGTAGCCGGCGACGCCGTCGTTGAGGACGCTCGTCTCGGTGCCCTTCTCGACCAGTACCTCGCCGTTCTTCATGGCGGGCACGTGCAGGAAGCCGATGCCGTCCTTGGTGTCGAGCGCGCCGGGACCGGTGTCCTTGTCCTTGGACCAGTTGTTCCGGACCTTGTCACCCTGTTTGTCGGCCGTGCGGTCGGCGACGACGTTCGTCCACCACAGGGAGTAGACGACGAACAGGCCGAGGATCAGGCCCGCCGTGATGAGGAGTTCACCGAAGAAGCTGACCGCCCTCGCGACCGGGCCGGTGCCGCGGGGGCGGTCCGGTGGGGACGCGGGCGTGTCGGTCTGCTCTTCGGTGTCGTCGGTGGTCGCTGCCACGTTCATCTGCCCCTACTCGATGAGCGCATCCGGCTTGCCCTTGCTGCGCGGCCGTTCCTCGACCATCTTGCCCCAGACGATCAGCCGGTACTTGCTGGTGAACTCCGGCGTACAGGTCGTCAGCGTGATGTAGCGGCCGGGCGTGGTGAAACCCGAGCCCTTGGGGATGGGGTCGATGACACTGGTGTTGCTCGGCGACGTCACGGGCAGCGTCTTCGTCATCTTGTAGACGTAGTAGGTGTCCTGGGTCTCCACCACGACCTCGTCGCCCGGCTTGAGCTGGTTGATGTACCGGAACGGTTCGCCATGGGTGTTGCGGTGCGCGGCGAGCGCGAAGTTGCCGGTCTTCGCGTCCGGCATCGCGGTCTTGAGGGCGCCCTCGCTGTAGTGCCCGACCATCCCCTTGTCGAGCACCTTCTTGTTGCTGACGCCCTCGGCGATCGGCGCCACCACGTCCAGCTTGGGGATGTGCAGGATGGCGAAGCCCTGCCCCGGCGAGAACTCTCCGGGGGCGCGCTTGCCGCTCGCCCAGTCGTTCTGCAGCTGGTTCGTCTCGCTGCCGGCCTGCGCGTGCGCCCGTACGTTCGTCCACCACAGCTGGTAGGTGACGAACAGCAGCATCAGCACGCCGGTGGTGATGAACACCTCGCCGATCGCCCGGCTCGCGACGACCGCGGCACCCGGCTTGTTCGCCCGCTGCCGCCGCCGCGCCTCGACCCGCGAGAGCGGCGCGCCGGCACGCTCGCCGGCACCGGATTCCGGGGCCTCGGTGGTCTCCTCCGCCGCCCCGCCGCCCCCATGACGCCCGTGCCGCCCCTTGGCGGCCTTTCTGCGGGCCGCACGCCCGCCCGAGGGGGTTCCTGTGGCAGGGGAGGCGGATGAGGCGTCAGAAGCCGATATGGACCGGCCGTGCCCCGTCCGCTCCTGTGGGAGGTCCGCCAGCCGCAGCGCGACGGTCTCTTCGTCGATCGGACCGTACGGCACCCCGGGCGCACCCTGCGCCTGCGCGCCGTGCCACTGATCGAACCCGCTCTGCTCCGCGTACGACTGCTCCCCGTACGCGGCCTCGGACTCGCGCTCGGGGCGCAGCGCGGTCACGCCGTGGCCCTGCCCACCACCGGGGCGAGCCCCGCCGACCTCGCCACGGCACCCTGGTCGCCGCACTCCACCAGCCAGTTGGCCAGCATCCGGTGTCCGTGCTCGGTGAGCACCGACTCCGGGTGGAACTGGACGCCCTCGACGGGCAGTTCGCGGTGGCGCAGGCCCATGATGATGCCGTCGTGCGTCCGGGCGGTGACTTCCAGCTCGGCCGGGACCGTCCCCGGCTCGGCCGCCAGCGAGTGGTAGCGGGTCGCCGTGAAGGGCGAGGGCAGTCCGGCGAAGACACCCTTGCCCTCGTGCTCGACGAGCGAGGTCTTGCCGTGCAGCAGTTC
Source organism: Streptomyces sp. P5F9 (assembly GCF_057961495.1). NCBI lineage: Bacteria > Bacillati > Actinomycetota > Actinomycetes > Kitasatosporales > Streptomycetaceae > Streptomyces > Streptomyces sp. P5F9. The sequence goes on from NZ_JBXVPZ010000253.1 coordinate 5,963, forward strand.
GGGGGCGCGGTCCACGACGCCGCCGTAGGCCACCTGCATCGACTGCATGCCGAGGCAGACGCCGAAGACGGGCACCCCGGTCGTGGCGCAGTGCCGCACCATCTCGATGCAGACGCCGGCCTCCTCGGGGGTGCCGGGGCCCGGTGAGAGGAGGACGCCGTCGAAGCCGTCCTGGGCGTGCGCCGTCGACACCTCGTCGTTGCGCAGCACCTCGCACTCGGCGCCCAGCTGGTACAGGTACTGGACCAGGTTGAAGACGAAGCTGTCGTAGTTGTCGACGACGAGAATCCGTGCACTCACTGGTTGTCCACCGTCACATCGTTGAAGGGCAGCAGCGGTTCGGCCCACGGGAAGACGTACTGGAAGAGGATGTAGACCACGGCCAGGGCAAGGACGAGCGAAATGAGCGCCTTCACCCAGGCGTTGCCCGGCAGATGCCGCCAGATCCAGCCGTACATGCCGTCCCTTCCGTCGCGCCACGGCACCAGACTCACGCCGTACGTCACCAGACTAACGGCGCAGCGCGTCCGGTTTCCCGGCCTCCACAGGCTGTGTGGAGTCCAGGTGTGCCCAGACGATCAGCCGGTGGCTGTGCCCCCACTCCGGATCGCACGTGGTCAGCGTGAGATAGCGGCCCGAGGCCGTGTACCCGGACTTACGTGGCACAGGATCGATCACCTCAATGTCGGTGGGCACTGTTTTGTAAGGCCCTTTGTCGATCCGATACGTGAACCAGGTGGTCCCGTCGGTCAGCACCACCGCGTCACCCACGCGCAGTTTCGGAAAGTTCACGAAGGGGTTGCCGTACGTCCGCCTGTGCCCCGCCACCGCGAAGTTGCCCACCTGCCCCAGCTGCGCGGTGGCGGCGTAGTGCCCGAGCCCCTTCTTCAGGGTGTCCACGGCGGTGTCCTCAAGGACCGGCTTGTTCCACGTGAAACCAAGCCGTGGGATGTACATGATCGCGAAGGGCTTGCCGTCCTTGTACGCGGCCGGTTTCGCCGGAGCGGCCGAGGTGGCGGGCGCGGGGGATGCCTTCGGGTGCGCGGTCTGCTGCGACCACTGGTTCCGCAACTGCTCGACTTGGTCGCTCATCGTGCGGTCGGCCTTCACGCCGGTCCAGAACAACACATAGACCACGAAGAGGACGATCAGGGTGCCTACGGTGATGCAGAGTTCGCTGACGCTCCTGACGATCACGCGCACCGGCAGCTCCCGTACGGCCGCTTACTCCACTGGCTTCGCGTAGTGCAGATCCACTGTGCCCGAGTACCCGGGAAGAGTCACCGTCCCGTCGTCGGTCACTTTCCAGCCGAGCCCGTAGACATCGACGTACACCTTGTAGTTCTGGATCGCCTTCGACGCCGTAAGCGCCGCCTCCAGCTTCCCCGGGTCCCCCACCGCCGTGATCTTGTACGGCGGTGAGTAGACCCGGCCCTGGAGGATCAGGGTGTTGCCCACGCAGCGCACGGCGCTGGTCGCGATCAGCCGCTGGTCCATGACCTTGATGCCCTGGGCGCCGCCCTGCCACAGGGCGTTCACCACGGCCTGGAGATCCTGCTGATGGATGACCAGGTAGTCCGGCTGCGGCTCGGGATAGCCGGGGAGCTTGGCGGTGGCGTTGGGCGGAGCGTCGTTGAGGGTGACGGTGACGGCCTTGCCCTTGAGCTGCTGCGCGCCCGCGGTCCGCTCCAGTGCCGTGAGCTTCCTGTCGTCGGCGCCCGTGCTGCCGTCGTCCTCCTTACGGAGGGAGTCGACCTCGTCGCGCAGGACCCCGTTGGCGTCGTTCAGCCGGCCGTTCTTCTGGCTGCGGGTCTGGATCAGGTCGGACAGCTTGAGCAAGGAGGCGTCCGTGCGGATGTTGGTGCCCTTGGCCGTGTTGAAACTGGTGAAGAAGATGAGCCCCGCGAGGGCGAAGACGGCCACCGTGAGAATCCGCACGGGACGGAAACGGCGGATACCGGCAGGACTGGTACCCGTCCCGGGGGAGTCGGCAGAATTGCTCAACGTACCCTTATCTCCTTCGGCGCCGCGGAAGCACTACGCTAACGGACGCCCGGGGGAGCACTCAGTGTCCCCTTGTACGCTGCCCCGGAGCCCGCCCCAGTTCCCTGCGCGGCCACGCAGCGCATCGACAGGAGAGACCCTCGTGCCGAAGTCACGTATCCGCAAGAAGGCCGACTACACGCCGCCGCCGGCGAAGACGGCGACCGCCATCAAGTTGAACAGCCGTGCCTGGGTCGCACCGGTCATGCTGGCCATGTTCGTCATCGGACTGGCGTGGATCGTCGTCTTCTACGTCACCGACGGCTCCATGCCCATCGACAGCCTGGACAACTGGAACATCGTGGTGGGCTTCGGCTTCATCGCCGCCGGATTCGGTGTCTCCACGCAGTGGAAGTAGCTGCACAGGCAGCGGTCGAAGCTGTGGCCACCACTCGGTGAACGCAGCTCTGCCCACGACTTTCCGCTGAGTTATCCACAGGCCAGAGAAGTATCCACAGCGGGCCTGGGGAAAAAGAACGAAGATCTGTGGATAACCCGCCGGGTGTTGACGCTGGTGTGACTGACACACCGGTAACCGCAAGCCTGTTCGCCCCCTGCCTGACCTGCATAAACACGGGTCAGCGACAGGGGGCACAGCTGTTCTCCACGGTATGCACAAGATCCGCCACGCACTGTGGACAACGGTTTGATATCAGCTGAGCTGAGCCGTCCTGATCAGCGTCAACACCACGACGACGACCAGTACGACCGCACACGTGCCGTACTGGATCAGGGCCCGCCGCTCCCGCGGGGCGTGCACCATCGCGTACCCGGTGATCACACCGGCGACCAGGCCACCGATGTGGGCCTGCCAGGCGATGTTGGCCCAGCCGAAGGTGAAGATCAGGTTGATCACCAGCAGAGCGATGACCGGCCGCATGTCGTACCTGAGCCGGCGCATCAGGACCGCCGTCGCGCCGAAGAGCCCGAAGATGGCGCCGGAGGCACCGAGCGACGGCTGGTTCGGGGCGGCGATCAGATAGGTGAGCGCGCTGCCCGCGAGGCCCGAGACGAAGTACAGGGCGAGATAGCGGGCCCGGCCGAGGGCCGCCTCCAGAGGCCCGCCGATCCACCACAGGCTCATCATGTTGAAGATGATGTGGATCGGACTGGCGTGCAGGAACATCGCGGTCAGCAGCCGGTACGGCTGCCCCTCGGCGACGCCCTCGACCGAGCCGAAGAGCGGGACGTACGCCTGGCCGAGGAGTTCGAAGTGCTCGGTGAAGCGGTCGCCCACCACCCGCTGCACCAGATACGCGGCGACACAGAGACCGATCAGGATCTTGGTCGCGAGCCGCGGATCCGCCGCCACCGCACCGCCGGCGATCGTGCGGGGCTGAGCCGCGGTAGGGGCGTGACCCGTGCCGGAGCCGCCGCGGACGCACTCGGGGCACTGGAAACCGACAGAGGCGCTCACCATGCACTCGGGGCAGATCGGGCGCTCGCAGCGGGTGCAGCGGACGCCGGTCTCGCGGTCCGGGTGCCGGTAGCAGACCGGCAGACTCTGGGCATCCTGGGGCCGCTGTTCCTCCGGGCCCTGCGGGCTGCCTGGCGCCTGGTCCATGGGGTCCCCTCAATCCTTCGTACGCAATGCACCGCCCCGCCCATCCTTACGGACGAGCGGGGCGTTTGGTTCCCGGCGGTAAGTACTGGTGTCAACCCTGGGACCCGGGCCTGTCCGGCCCTGGGACCTGTCCGGCCTAGCGGGTCTCGACGACGACCGACTCGATGACGACGTCCTTGACCGGGCGGTCGGTGCGCGGGTTGGTGTCGGTGGCCGCGATGGCGTCTACGACCTTCTGACTCGCCGCGTCGGTGACCTCACCGAAGATGGTGTGCTTGCGGGTCAGCCAGGCCGTCGGGGAGACGGTGACGAAGAACTGCGAGCCGTTGGTGCCCGGCCCGGCGTTGGCCATGGCCAGCAGATAGGGCTTGTCGAAGCGCAGGTCCGGGTGGAACTCGTCCTCGAACTGGTAGCCGGGGCCACCCGTGCCGTTGCCCAGCGGGTCCCCGCCCTGAATCATGAAGCCGCTGATCACTCGGTGGAAGACCGTGCCGTCGTAGAGCTTGGCCGCGGACTTCACCCCGGTCTCGGGGTTGGTCCACTCACGCTCGCCCGTGGCGAGCTCGACGAAGTTCTTGACCGTCTTGGGCGCGTGGTTCGGCAGAAGCCGGACTTCGATGTCGCCGAGATTGGTCTTCAGGGTGGCGTAGAGCTGCTCGGCCACGATCTGCCTTCCGTTGTCTTCCTGTGACCCCCAGATCCTCGCACGCTCACTGCGCCTCGTCGCCCGACGGCCTTCTCTCGGGGCATTTCCACAGGATCCGCTTGCGGAAAACCGGCCGAGAGGTCCGGGACAGGGGCACAGGGCGAGGATCCGTGACATTGTCGATGACAAGCTCCCGTTCCCCCGGATTCATCCGCAATTGCACGTGATCGTGACCCGGATGCCCGCCCTCTACATGCCCCGCGCCCCGTTGGCAGGCATGATCCGTAAATGGGTGGATAGACGAAATACCGTACCGCCACCGAGGAGGAGGAACCCCGTGACCCGCATCGACAGCGTGCGCTCCGCGACCGGCTCGGCGAAGGACAGCGTGCTGCACGCCGCGGAAGTGGTGGCGCCCTACGCCGACACGGCCAAGGACAGGGCCTCGTACTACGCCCATGAGGCACGCGTACGACTCGCGCCCAAGGTGTCGCTGGCTGCAGACCAGGCCCGCGTCCAGTACGGCGCCCATGTCGTGCCGCGCCTGGAGCAGGCCCGCACTCATGTACCGCCGAAGGTCGACCAGGCCGCCCAGGAAGCCGCCGTCCGTACGCGCAAGGCTGCCCAGCAGGCCGCCGAGTACTCACGGCCGAGGATCGAGCAGGCGGTCGCCGCCGCCGGCCCGGTCAAGGACGAGGCCGCCGCACGCGGTGCGGCCGCCTTCGCCGCGCTGCGCGGCCAGGTCTCGCCCAAGGAGATTCAGAAGCTGGTCCGCAAGCACGAGCGGCGGGCCAGGGCAGGCCGTCTCGCCAAGGGACTGGCGGTGCTGGGCATCCTGGCGGGCGGCGCTTTCGCCGCCTGGAAGTGGTGGGACAAGCAGGCCAACCCCGACTGGCTGGTCGAGCCGCCCGCCGCGACCGAGGTGCCCGAATCGGGACACCTCACCTCGGTGGACGGCAGCCCTGAGGCCCTGCTCGACCCCGAGGTCGAGGCCAAGCAGGCCGAGGACGAGGCCGCCGAGAGCGACGAACACCGCTGACGTCCGACGCACCGTCAACATCGCTGCGGGGCAGGAGACTTGAGGGTCTCCTGCCCCGCGGCGATGTTTCACGTGGAACAGTCCCGGGCTCGTGCGAACGCCCTTGACTTCTTGATTTACGCAAGTTGCCGCGATGACGTTTGCAACGCCCTGGGTGTACAAGCAGCGCACAGACTCCCTTAACGGACCGCACACCCCTGATTACACGTCCGTATTCACACCAGCTCACACACCTCCCGCACACGCGGGCACACCATCCCCACATCGCGCCGACGACCGGCGCAATGCCCCATCCACTCCACCCGGCACCGATATTTGCGCAAACAACTGCAACGAACAGCCACCCTTTACGTGACGCACGTCACCTCTCGGGCACAAAGAAACACCGGCCGGACGCCACTGAGGGCGACCGGCCGGTGCGGGATGTGGAGCCTAGGGGAGTCGAACCCCTGACATCTGCCATGCAAAGACAGCGCTCTACCAACTGAGCTAAGGCCCCGCTAGAGAAGCGTCCGACCGGCAGAACCACACACCGGCGAGCTTCGGAGACCAGCGTACCGGGTCACCCCGGGTATCTCGCAAAAATTTGGGGGTCCCGGTGAACGACCACTCTCCGTAAGATGCTCGGCGTGGTTCGCTAGAGCGAACCGCGGTTTTGGGGAAGCGATGGGGAGACGCAATGGACGCCGCACAGCAGGAAGCCACCGCCAGAGCGCGGGAGCTGCAGCGGAATTGGTACGGGGAGCCTTTGGGGGCGCTCTTCCGTAAGCTCATCGACGATCTTGGGCTCAACCAGGCTCGTCTCGCGGGGGTGTTGGGACTGTCCGCGCCGATGTTGTCCCAGCTGATGAGCGGTCAGCGGGCGAAGATCGGCAATCCCGCGGTGGTGCAGCGGGTGCAGTTGCTGCAGGACCTTGCGGGACAGGTCGCGGACGGCAGCGTGAGCGCGGCCGAGGCGACCGAGCGCATGGACGAGATCAAGAAGTCCCAGGGGGGCTCGGTGCTCAGCAACACCACGACCACGACGAGCAGTTCGGGAGCGCCCACGGTCAAGCGGGTGGTCCGCGAGATCCAGTCGCTGCTGCGCTCGGTGGCCGCCGCGGGCGACATCATCGACGCGGCGGACACCCTCGCCCCGACCCACCCCGAACTGGCAGAGTTCCTCCGGGTGTACGGCGCCGGCCGCACCTCGGACGCGGTCGCGCACTACCAGTCCCACCAGGGCTGAGCCTCACGGCCCGGCCGCCGATCGGGGGTTCGGCAGCCGGGCACGCGGCCCGCGAGGGGTACGAGGGGGTCGTGCCGCTCACCGGGAACGCGTGTGGAACCCGCGAGGGAGTGCCATGGGTAAGCACCATGAGGGGGAGTCGTATCGCTCGTCTCGGGGGAAGCAACGGGGGTAGCCGAAGGGGGAGGAGCGACGCACAGCCATGGGTGAGGTCTTCGCCGGCCGGTACGAACTGGTCGACCCGATCGGACGCGGCGGTGTCGGCGCGGTCTGGCGCGCCTGGGACCACCGGCGTCGCCGCTATGTCGCCGCCAAGGTCCTGCAGCAGAGCGACGCGCACTCGCTGCTGCGCTTCGTCCGGGAGCAGGCACTTCGGATCGACCACCCCCATGTGCTCGCACCGGCCAGCTGGGCCGCCGACGACGACAAGGTCCTGTTCACCATGGATCTGGTGGCGGGCGGTTCGCTCGTCCATCTCATCGGGGACTACGGTCCCCTGCCCCCCGCGTTCGTCTGCACGCTGCTCGACCAGCTCCTCTCCGGTCTCGCCGCGGTGCACGCGGAAGGTGTCGTGCACCGTGACATCAAGCCCGCCAACCTGCTCCTCGAAGCCACCGGCACGGCCCGCCCGCGCCTGCGCCTCTCCGACTTCGGCATCGCGATGCGGCTGGGCGAGGCACGCCTGACGGAGACCAACCTCGTGGTGGGGACGCCTGGTTACCTCGCGCCCGAGCAGATGATGGGCGCGGAGCCGGACTTCCCCGCCGACCTGTTCGCCGTAGGACTGGTGGCGCTGTATCTGTTGGAGGGGGCCAAGCCGGACTCCAAGGCGCTGGTGCAGTACTTCGCGGAGCATGGGACTCCGGGGGCGCCCAAGGGCATTCCCGAGCCGCTGTGGCAGGTCGTGGCGATGCTGCTGCAGCCCGATCCGCAGGCCCGCTTCCGGACGGCCACGGGGGCGCGCAAGGCGCTCGCGGCGGCCGCGGAGCTGTTGCCCGAGCCCGGTCCTGACGACGAGTTGATCGAGATCTTCGACCAAATCGGGCCGCTGCCTTCGGAGTTCGCGCCCGAGGGTCCGCTGAAGCGCGCTTCCGGGGTGGACACGGGGTCGACGACGACTCCCTCCTCGTCCGGGTCTCCCGAACCCGAGAACGACATGGGCGCCGGTGTCGGCGATGCCGGCGGTGTCAGCGGCGAGGGTCTCGAATCGGCCTGGCCCGGCACGGACTCCGTACCCGTGGATCCACGGCAGGGCATAGTC
>NZ_JBXVPZ010000254.1:0-13723 GCF_057961495.1 Streptomyces sp. P5F9
GCAGCGTTCCCACCCGCCAGGTGCTGAATATGGGGGCGCCGACCCCCGCGTCGGCGCCCCCATATTCAGCACCTGGCGGGTGGGAACGCTGCTGCGCCAACGGCAGTCCGTCGAGGCGATCGCGGGCGCCTGGGAACGCCGCCCCTGGCCCGCCGGCGACCTCCTCGGCTACCACGTGTACACCGGCGACGACGCCTCCACCCTGCTGCACTACTCGCAGTGGACGAGCGAGCCGGCGTACGAGACCTTCGTCAAGACCCACCGCCAGGAGCGCGTCGACGAGATCGGCACCGCCGTACCGGGTATCGAGCGACTCGGCCTCGGCCGCTACCGCCACTACCGCAGCGGCGGCCCGGCGGACCGGGGCGGCCGTGTCCCCGGATGCGTCGTGATCGTCGACGTGGAGTTCGAGGGATCCGACCCCGACCGCCAACGCGCCTGGGTGGACGCCGTGTTCGAGGCCCTGGAGAGCGAACCCGCGCCGCACCCCGGCGGTATCTCCGCCCACTTCCACCTCTCCACCGACGGCACCCGCGTCCTCAACTACGCCGAGTGGGACAGCGCCCGGTCCCACCTGGAGGCCCTCGCCGCCGCCGGCGACGGCATCGGTTCCGCCACCGCGCTCTGGGAACGCGTCCAGACCTGGCCGGGACTGAAGAGCACCACGGTGAGCCGTTACGACCACGCGCTCGGCCTCGTGCCCGACTGATCCGGCGCAGGCTCCACCGACAATCCAGCTCCCCTGGACAAAAAAAGTGTTCGGTGAGACGGTGGACGCATGCTGGACGTCACCGTGATCGAGGACCCCGAGGCCGCAGCCGTCTCGCTGGACCCCATAAGGGCCCGGCTGCTCGCCGAGCTGGCGGCCGGACCCGCGTCGGCCACCATGCTGGCCGGCAGGGTCGGACTGCCCCGGCAGAAGGTGAACTACCACCTCAAGGCGCTGGAGCGGCACGGCCTGGTCGAGCTGGCCGGCGAGCGGCGCAAGGGCAATGTCACCGAGCGGCTGATGCGGGCGACCGCCGCGTCGTACGTCATCTCGCCGCTCGCGCTCGCCGCCGTGCAGCCGGACCCGGACCGGTTCCGCGACCAGCTCTCCGCGCGCTGGCTGCTGGCGCTCGGCGCCCGGCTGGTGCGGGACGTCGGTTCGCTGATCACCGGCGCGACCAAGGCCCACAAGCGGCTGGCGACCTATGCGCTGGACGGCGAGGTGCGCTTCGCGTCCGCCGCCGACCGGGCCGCGTTCATCCAGGAACTGACCGCCGGCGTGAGCGCGCTCATCCGCAAGTACGACGCGGGTGGCGCGGAGGAGGGACGCGACCACCGGATCATCGTGGCCGTCCACCCCACGGTCAAGGAACAGCCGCAACCCCGGCCCGTCCCGGAACCGGACCCGTCCACCCCTGAATTGGACCAGTAGGACTCAGGAGCCAGTCATGTCCAAGGAATTCGAGATTGTCTACGAGTTTGAGGTCGACGCCACGCCGGGGGAGGTGTGGGACGCCATCACGTCCGGTACGGGCGGGTGGCTGTGGCCGATGGAGTTCGACGAGGAGAAGCGGGTCGGGCCCTTTGGGTCCACGCTCACGAACTTCGACCCGCCGCACCGGCTCACCGCCCGCACCGAGGACGTCGGATTCCCGGTCCAGAGCCTCAACCAGATCGACGAGACCATCGAGCCCCGCGACGACGGCCGGCGGGCCTGGGTGCGGTACGTGCACAGCGGGATCTTCACCGACGACTGGGACAACCAGTACGACGGCGCGAGCAAGCACAACGGGTTCTATCTGCACACCCTGCGGGAGTACGTGACCCACTTCGCCGGTCGGCCGGTCGCCTTCGCGACACTCAACGGGCCCGATGCCTCAACTGCCCCTGACGCGCTGGACGTTGCGGCCCGCGCGCTCGGCCTCGCGGACGACACCGCCGAGGGGGCACGGGTGCGGGCGCGCGGGCCCGAGGGTCAACTCCTCGACGCCGTAGTGGACTTCCGCGACCCGTACTTCATCGGACTGCGCACCGACAGCGCGCTGATCCGCTTCTTCGGACGCAACCACTGGGGTGCCCCGGTCGGCGTCAGCGTCCACGACTTCGCGCCGGACGCCGACGCCGAGACGAACGAACTCGCCTGGCAGAACTGGCTGGACGGGGCCTTCGCCTGACCTGGTGCAAGCCGGCGAGACCCCGTCCACCCACCCCCCGTGGGCCCGTAGGTGCTACGGCTGGAAGCGCAGCACCTGCGGGTCGTGGTCGCTGATCTGGTCGTTGAACTCCGAGTTGATGTGGACGCTGTCGTACTCGAAGCAGTCCTTGCGGACCGACGGGCTGATCAGGATCTGGTCCAGGACCTGCTGGTTGCCCTGGTAGTCGTACGTGTAACGCTCGTTCTTCGGCAGGGACTTGATCGCCGAGTACAGCTCGCCGTCGCCTTCGAGGATCTTCGCGGTGTCGGAGAACTCGAAGTCGTTCATGTCGCCGAGCGTGATCACGTCCGCGTTCTTCTGCGCGGCCAGGATCTCGTTGACGAAGGCGTTGACCGCCGTCGCCTGCGCGTGGCGCTGGGTCTCCGAGCTGCGGGTGACCGGTTGGTACTGCGCGGTCAGCGGCTGGTCGCCACCCTTGGAGATCAGGTGGTTGGCGATCACGAAGACCGTCTTCCCCTTGAAGACGAACTCGCCCGCGAGCGGCTTGCGGCTCGCGCTCCAGGCCGCGTTGGCCGGGTCGATCCGGCCGGGGGAGACGGTCAGCTGGGCCTTGCCGTGCACCTTGGTGACACCCACGGCGGTCGTGGAGTCGCCGCCCGCGCGGTCGGTGAAGGAGACCCGCTCCGGGTTGAACAGGAACACCTGGCGGATGTTGCCGCCGGGCTCGCCGCCGTCCTTGTCGTTGACCGGGTCGATCGAGCGCCAGTCGTACCTCGGGCCGCCCGCCGCGACGATCGCGTCGATCAGCTTGTTCACCGTGACGCTCGCGTCGACCGTGCCGTCGTCCGTGGCACCGTTGTTGTCCTGGATCTCCTCCAGGGACACGATGTCGGGGGACTGCAGGTTGTTGACGATCGCGGCGGCGTGTGCGGCGAAGGTGCCGTCCGACGGGTCGAGGTTCTCGACGTTGTACGTCGCCACCGCGAGCTGGCTCTTCGACTGCTTCTTCGTCGTCTCGCGCTGGAGACCGCCGCTCTTCACGGCGCCGATCTCGTTCGCGACGAGGGTGTAGCCGCCGTACTGGTTGAAGTCCAGCGGACCGTCCGTGGTGCCGGTGAGCTTGTCGCCGACGTTGACGACCGGGAAGTCCGCCGTCGCGCCCAGGGACTGGATCTGCAGACGGCCGCCGTTCTGCGAGTCGTAGGAGCCGTAGACCGTGCCGCCGCGCTTGGTGGCGTTCTCGTGCGGCTTCACCGTGACCCACAGCTCCGCGTACGGGTCGGTCGCGGTGACCACGCGTGCGTCGGAGACCTGGACGTTCATGCCCTCAAGGGACTCGTAGTAGTCCAGGGCGTACTTCTTGGGCTGGAGCGCCAGCGCGTTGATCGAATTGCTCGCGGCGGTGTCACCGGCCTGGGTGTACGTGCTCGGCACGGACCGGTCGCTGATCTCCGTGGCGGCCGGAACGGCGTTGCCGCTGGAGACGACGGTGACCGTCGGCTTGGTGATCTCGGTCAGCGACTGGTTGCCCGTGGCGGCACCGCCCGGCACGTACTCGGAGACCGTGCCGGAGACGGTGACCGAGTCACCGACGGCGACCTTCGGCGTGGAGCTGGTGAAGACGAAGACGCCCTCGCTGGTGGCCGGGTTGTCGTCCGGGGTCGCGTCCTGGAACCAGAACCCCTTCGACGAGCCGTACGTACGGACGCCCGTGACGATGCCCGGTACGTCCGCGACCTTCTGGCCGGCGTACGGGGACACGCGGGTCGTGCCCTGGATGTCGTGGATGCGCACGCCGTCGGCGTGCGCGGGCGAGGTGAGAACGATCGTGGACGCCACGGAACAGACGGCGGCGACGGTCAGCGCGGCGAGACGCGCGGAGGACTTGCTCGGCAACGGGATCCCTCCGGGGACATGCATGAGTGCCGGGACGAGGGTGATGGAACAGGTGAGAACAGGCAGTACGGCGGTGGGAGCCGCGAACCGGTGGGGCGGTGGCGACGCGCGTAGATGTTACCCGGACTGGGTGTCCATGACATTTCTACGCGCGTCAATCTCATTGCGGGACCGCCCAGTTGTCAAGGTTTCAGCCACGTACTCCTCGTGGCCGGAACATGAACCGGGCGGCATGGGTGGAAATCCGTCTAGGCTGAGCGGCTGAGTCGTGTGTCGTGTACGGCCGTCGTACGGCCTTCGAGGCGCCCTAGGAGAACCCACCGATGTCAGACAGCTCCCCCTTGCCGCCGGTGCGGCTGAACTCCGAAGCGGAGCTGGCGCGCGACGCGCTGTCCACACCCCTGCTCGCCCGGGCCGCACGGCTCGCCCGCTGGGCGGGTCCCGACACCCGGATCGACGCCGGTGGCAGCCTTGTCGACGAGCAGCTGCCCGCCGCGGCCGAGCTCCTCGGGCTCACCGGCGAGGACGCCGCGGCCGACGCGAGCGAGGCCTGGCGGGTCGCCGTGGACACCGGGCTCGTCGAGGTCGTCGACGAGGAGGAGGGCACCGTCGCGGCCGGCGAGGAGCTGGCGCTGCTCACCTCCGGCTCGCCCGGCGACGTGCTCGCGGTGTGGCTCGGCGCCCTCGACACCCTCCTCGCGGACGCGAGCGTGCCCGATCTGGACGGTCTTGTCGACGCCGTGGACGAGGGCGGCGAGGTCGATTTCTCGTCACTCGACTGGGACCCCGAGGCGGAGGCCGAGTTCCTCGACGGCGTCCTCGGCAACCTCTACCTCCTGACCGTCAACGAGGACGGCCCCGGCGACGGACCCGTCCCGCTGCCCGCGCTGGCCGCCTCGATGATCGTGCCGAGCGACATGGGCGAGCCCACCAACGACGTCCTGGAACAGGTATCCGACGCGATGATGCGCCTCGACGACCAGTTCCGGCTCCTCGAACCGGTCGGCATCGTCGAGTACCAGCCCGTCGACGAGGCCCTCATGGCCGACCCGGACGACCTGGCGGACGGACCCTCCGCGCCCGTCGACGAGACCGACGTCACCCGCTACGGCATGGTCCGCCTCACCCCCCTCGGCCTCTACGGCCTCCGCGCCCGCCTCCTTGAGGCCGGCTTCGCCGCCCCCGCCGTAGGAGATCTCGCGGACAAGGGCGCGGACGCGCTGCTCGACGGGACGTCGACGTTCCCGCAGGGGGCCGTGCGAGCCGAGACCGAGCAGTGGCTGGCCCGCCGCGAACCCCTCGCGGCGGCACGGGAGTTGCTCGCCGCGGCCCGTGGCGCCGACACAGGGGCGCCCCTGCGGCGGCTGCTCTGCCAGCAGGCGCTCTCCCTCGTCGGCGACGAGGCCGAGCCCGCGCTCCGCGAGGTGCTCGACGACCCCGAACTCGGCGGCCTCGCCCGGGTCTGGCTGAGCGAACACGGCGCGAGCGACGTCCCCGCACCCTCCGAGGACCTGGTGTTCTGGCTGACCGTCGACACGGTCGCCGCGCAGCTCGCCGCCGAGGGCAACTCCGAGGAACTACAGGCCCTGGTCGAGGGCCTGGCCCAGCAGCACAACGGGTTCTTCGCGGCGGCCTGGCGGGTCGACCACCCGGCGACCGCGGACGTCCTGGAGGCGATGGGACGCCTGCACCCGGACAAGCGGATCGCGAAGGAAGCGCGGAAGGCGGCCTTCAAAGCCCGTTCCCAGCAAGGGAATTGAGCCGATCGGCGAGGGCGGGCCGAGGCGATGCGGAACCGGAGATTTTTGAATCCCATGGCTGATCTCATACGGCTGCGTGGCTGATCGCATACGGATTCATGGAAGAGGGCCCGGCGAAGTCGACCGGTGTTCAACTCGTGTTCAGACATGGGCGGAAGCGTGGCGCCGACCGAGGTCCGCCACCCTCCACGGCACACCCACCGTCACAGGAGACACGCATGTCGCTCACCCGCAGGGATTTCACCGCCAAGTCCGCGATGACCGGTGCCGGGGTCGCGCTGGCGGGCAGCGTCGGCGCCCTCGCCACCGCGCCCAACGCCCTCGCTTCCACCGACACCGACGTCGACGCCGAGAGCACGGCCGAGAAATCGGCGTCCGGACACGGGCACGGGCACGTCGGTGTCGGCTACGGCCCGCTGATCGCCGACCCGGACGGCCTCCTCGCCCTGCCCGCCGGCTTCAAGTACCGCGTCATCACCTACAGCGGCAGGACCAAGCTGGAATCGGGCGAGTTCACCCCCTCCAACCATGACGGCACGTCCACCTTCGACGGCCCGCGCGGCGCCACCCTCCTCGTCAACAACCACGAGCTGGCCGGCCCCCGCGCCAACTGGCCCCACCCCGTCCCGCTCACCGAGGGCCTCGTCTACGACCCCGCCGCGGCCGGCGGCTGTACGGTCGTCGAGGTCCGCCGCGACCACGTCGCCGAGTGGGTCGGCATCGCCGGCACCGCCACCAACTGCGCGGGCGGCAACACCCCTTGGGACACCTGGCTCACCTGCGAGGAGACCGAGGACAAGGCCGGCACCAACGGCTTCACCAAGGACCACGGTTACGTCTTCGAGGTCGACCCCGTCGACCGCCGCGCCAACCGAAGCCCCAAGCCGATCAAGGCACTTGGCCGCTACGCCCACGAGGCCGTGGTGGTCGACCCCAAGCGCGGCCACCTCTACCTGACCGAGGACGCGGCCAACCCGAACGGCCTCCTCTACCGATGGACCCCGCCGGAGCACTTCCACCACGGCCGCGGCAAGCTCCGCACCCTCGCCGACGACGCGGGCGTCCTCCAGGCCTTCAAGTGCTTCGACTCCGGCGGCAAGTTCGTCGACGACCTCTCCCGCGCCACGAAGATCGGCACGGTGTACGGCGTCGACTGGGTCGACGTCCCCGACCGCGACGCGAAGACTGTGTCGGTCCGCAAGCAGTTCGCCACCGGTGAGGTCACCCGCGCCCGCAAGCTGGAGGGCATGTGGTGGGGCGACGGCGGCACGTACATCGTCTCCTCGTTCGCCCGCACGGAGAGCCCCGTCCAGCACGACGGCGCCGTCTGGTTCTACGACCCCAAGCGCCGCACCCTGACCCTCAAGGTCCTGATCGGCGTCAACCCCGACCCGTCCGTGGACGGCGCGTTCGACGGCCCCGACAACATCACCGTCTCCCCCTACGGCGGCCTCGTCATCGCCGAGGACGGCGAGGGCGTCCAGCACCTGTTCGGCGCGACCGACAGCGGCCGCACATACCCGATCGCCCGCAACGAACTCAACATCGGCACCGCGGAGAAGCCGGAGTTCAGCGAGTTCACCGGCGTGACGTTCTCCCCTGACGGCAAGACCCTGTACGCGAACATCCAGACGCCGGGGATCATGCTGGCGATCACGGGGCCTTGGAAGCGGCAGAAGCGCTGACCGCCGGCGACCGGGTCACAGCCGCTCGTCGGCGGGGAAGAGCAGATGTTCCGCGGCGATCCTGACGAGCGGCACTTCACGTCCCAAGGAGAGTTCGTCGGTGTACGGGCTGTACCGGTCGCCGGACTCCTTGCTGTGCGTGACCGCGCACCGGACCTGGTAGATGCGCTCTGCGGCACGCGCCCTGAGAACAGCCTGCCCGGCCGGATCACCGGCACGGCCGAAGTCCAGGTGCGGCACCTGGGCGAAGTGGACCGTGCCGGTGGCGAAGTAGTCGGCTGCGCCCTGCAGATACTGGTCCAGGTCGGCGGCGAGTGCACCGATGTCGAGGTGCCTGTCCAGCACCGCCTTCAGCCCTCGGACCTCACGGAAGGCGAGATCCTCGGTGCGCTCGCCGAGGGCGTCGGCGGCCGGCTTGGCGGCCTTGCGCATGCTGTCCGCGGGGCGCTCCAGTACGCCGCCCGAGGCTTCGACCCGCCGGCGCAGTGCCTGGAACCACTCCTCCTCCATGCTGTACTCCAACACCTGGTAGTAGCCCATGAAGGCCGCGAAGGGATCGGTCGCCGCGATGGCCCGGAGATAGCGCTGGGACAGCTCTTCCTGGACCTCGTGTCCCTCCTGGACCTCGGGCGCCGGGCCCAGCAGCCGGTCGCCCATGAATCCGGTCGCCGTGCCTTGACCGATCGCCTCCACGAACTCCTCCGCCCGCAGCGGAAGTTGGCGGATCAGCCGAGGCTGGGACGACCCGTCGAGAC
The DNA here is from genome assembly GCF_057961495.1 of Streptomyces sp. P5F9. Lineage (NCBI taxonomy): Bacteria > Bacillati > Actinomycetota > Actinomycetes > Kitasatosporales > Streptomycetaceae > Streptomyces > Streptomyces sp. P5F9. The sequence goes on from NZ_JBXVPZ010000254.1 coordinate 8,241, forward strand.
GGTTGACGTCGAGAACCGGTACGAGCACCACGTCGCTCTCGTAGGCCAGCCGTACTCGGAACGCCGTTGCCACCTGCTCCAGTTCGGCGAGGTCAATGCCGGGCGGGCCGTCGAGCCGCAATGAGCACAGCCAGGGCTCAGCCGTCACGCTGAGCAGCCGCTGCGCCGAGATCCGGGCGACGGCGCCTTCGGCCAGTCCCTTGCGGTGCTCCTGCTCGATGAGGTGAGCCTGCGTCCGCTGACGGTCGAACACCGACAGACGCTCTATCCCGGAGCGCCTCAGTGCGAGCCGCAGCAGCAGGGGGAGCGAGGGCGGGCCGACCGTGACCGTGCAGGTTCCCTTCGGCGTCGGCACCTCGTACGCCGTGGCCGTGCCTTCCGGGGCGCGCAGCGCCTCATGCTGTGTCTCGTCACGGACGAGCACTTCCAGGCCGGCCGGTTGGACGATCTGTGTCTCGGGGCGTTCCCGTGAGTCCATCAGCGTTCGCGCCAGCGCGGCGATCGCGTCGAAGTCTGCCTCCGCGTGCCACTCCGCGCGCGGCCGGTCGTCGAAGGACAGGTACTTCTCCCGCAGTATCTCGTCCATCTCGGCGTCGCCCGAGCCGCCGCGCAGCAGGCTCGCCCCGAACTCGAAGACGACCCGCCGCCCGCCCTCGTCCCCCGGTTCGTAGTCGCTGAACAAGTTGCTCATGAGGCCGACGATCGCCGAGGCGACCTCATCGACGTCGGTCAACGACGACAACTCGCCGAAGGTGTCCCGCCCCGCTTCCGGCGACGGCTGTTCCCTCTGTTCCATCTGCCCCCCTCTGGCTCGACGGCCCACAGTATCGGTGCGCACTCCTTTGTGCCCCGAGATTGACATCTAACATTTCAGTTCTACTATTCGGTTCATGGAAGCCCTACGGCCCGTCCCGCGCACCCTCCTCCGCGACCGCGCCTACGAAGCCATCCGCGACGCCATCGTGGCCGGGGAGATCGAACCCGGGGCTGTGGTGCGGGACGCCGATCTCGCCGAGCGGCTCGGCTTGTCGCGCGCGCCGGTGCGCGAGGCGTTCTCGCGGCTGGTGGAGGAGGGGCTGCTGGAGAGCAAGCCGCAGAGCTACACCCGGGTGACGCCGGTCGTGGCCGCCGAGGTGCGGGACGCCGCCGCCGTGGTCGGGGCCATGCACGAGTTGGTGACACGGGCCGCCGTACCCCTCTTGCGGGACACGGACGTTGACGTGATGCGCGCGGCCAACGACCGGTTCGCCGCCGCCGTGGCCGCCGGTGACGTGGACGCGGCCCTGCGCGCCGACGACGAACTCCACGACGTACCGGTGCGGGTGAGCGGCAATCGCGCCGCCGCCGCCACCATCGCCCGTTACACCCCGCTCATCCGCCGACTGGAGCGACGACGCTTCGGCGAGGGCGGCTCATGCCGCTCGGCCGGACTGCACGAGCGGCTGATCGAGGCCTGCGCCGAAGGTGACACGGACGGTGCGGTCCGCGTCACGGCCGACATCTGGCACACCCTCGCAGACCTGGCCGACGCCGACTGACCCTGGAGAACCCATGTCCCTTTCCTCGTACGACCGTTACCCCCTCCTCTTCGGCCCCTCGCCCGTCCACCCGCTGGAGCGCCTCACCGCCCACCTCGGCGGCGCCACGATGTGGGCCAAGCGCGAGGACTGCAACTCCGGTGTCGCCTACGGCGGCAACAAGACCCGCAAGCTGGAGTACCTCGTCGCCGACGCCCTCGCGAAGGGCTGCGACACCCTCGTCTCGATCGGCGGCGTGCAGTCCAACCACACCCGCCAGGTCGCGGCCTGTGCCGCCCGCGCCGGGCTCAAGTGCGTGCTGATCCAGGAGAGTTGGGTGGAGTGGCCCGACTCCGTCTACGACAAGGTCGGCAACATCCTGATCAGCCGGCTGGCCGGAGCCGACGTGCGGCTGGTGAAGGCCGGGTTCGGTATCGGCTTCAAGGAGAGCTGGGAGCAGGCGCTGAGGGAGGTCGAGGAATCGGGCGGCAAGCCGTACGCCATTCCGGCCGGCGCCTCCGACCACCCGCTCGGCGGCCTCGGCTTCGCCAACTGGGCCCACGAAGTCGCCGAGCAGGAGCGGGAGTTGGGCGTCTTCTTCGACACCGTGGTGGTGTGCTCGGTGACCGGCTCCACCCAGGCCGGCATGGTCGCCGGGTTCCGGGCGATCGAGGAGGCGGGCGGCCGCGAGCGCCGGGTCCTCGGCATCGACGCCTCGGCGAAGCCCGCCGAGACCCGGGAGCAGGTGGCCCGCATCGCCCGCGGAACCGCCCAACTGATCGGCGTCAAGCGTGAGTTGACCCTCGATGACGTCGAACTCGACGACCGCTACCACGCCGGCATCTACGGCATCCCGGACGAGACCACCCTGGAGGCGATGCGCCTCGCCGCCCGCACCGAGGGGATGGTCACCGACCCCGTGTACGAGGGCAAGTCCATGGCCGGGATGATCGACCTGGTCGCCCGCGGCGAGATCACCGCCGACTCCACCGTGCTCTACGCCCACCTCGGCGGCCAGCCCGCGCTCAACGCGTACAGCGCGCTGTTCTAGGCAGTCCCCTCGGCCCGCTCGGGTTTCCTGCCGGTGATCACGAACGCCGACACCAGCAGCGCGGTCAGGGCGATCAGGGCTCCGACGCCGAACGCGCGGGCCGAGCCGTGGACGAGGATGTCGGACGGTGATCCGGTCGCGTGCCGGGTCGCCGTGCCGAAGACCGTGACGAGGGTGGACAGGCCGAGGGTGCCGCCCAGCCACTGCAAGGTCTGGAGGAGGCCCGACGCGGCGCCCGCCTCGCGGGGTTGGACGCCCGCGAGGATCGTCGCGTTGAGGGGCATGAAGCTGAGGCCGACGCCCACGCCCAGCAGGAGCAGCGGGCCCAACAGTCCGGTCAAGTAGCCGTCCTCCGCGCGGAGTTGCGACAGCCATGCCGCCGAGACGACGAGCAGGGCCATGCCGGTGAGCAGCACCGGCTTGGCACCGGAGCGGGCCAGCAGCCGGGGCACGAAGCGGACCACCGTGAACATCGCGAGGGTCATCGGCAGGAAGGCGAAACCCGCGCGCAACGGGCTGTAGTCCAGGACCCGTTGACTGATCAGCGTGAGGAAGTAGAACGCGCCGAACATGCCCGCCGGCAGCAGCAGGACGCCCACGTAGCCGCCCGCGCGGTTGCGGCTGGTGAACAGGCGCAGCGGCATGATTGGTTGGGCGGCGCGGGACTCGACCAGGGTGAAGCCCGCCAGCAGGGCCGCCGCGAAACTGAACCCCAACTGCGCCTGCGTATCGCCCCAGCCGTCCGACGAGACCCGGATGAACGCGTACACCAGCGAGGTCATCCCGGCGGTGCCGGTGAGCGCGCCCGCCGCGTCGAACCGGCCCGCGTGGCGCGGGGTTTCGCCGACGAAGCGGGGGAGCGCCAGGGCCACGGCCGCACCGATCGGCACGTTGATCAGCAGCGACCAGCGCCAGGATGCCCAGGAGGTGAGCATGCCGCCGATGACCAGGCCTATCGAGGCGCCGATGCCGGCCATGGAGGTGTAGATGCCGAGCGCGTGGTGACGGCGCGGGCCCTCCGGGAAGTTGGTGGTGATCAGGGCGAGCGTGTTGGGTGCGATGAGCGCGGCCCCCACGCCCTGTAGCGCGCGGGCCGCGAGCAGCCAGGCGCTGTCGGTCGCGAGTCCGCCGAGCAGGGAGGACGTGGCGAAGAGCAGGACGCCGATCGTGAGCGTACGGCGGCGGCCGGCGATGTCCCCGACCCGGCCGCCCAGCAGAAGCAGCCCGCCGAAGGCGAGCGTGTAGGCGTTGAGGACCCAGGACAGGCCGGTGGGGCTGAAGTCGAGGTCCTTCTGGATGTCGGGCAGCGCGACGTTGACGACGGTGGAGTCGACGCCGACCATCAAGTAGGCGGTGACGACGACGAAGAGGACGGTACCGAGCCTGGCGGGCCGGGGTGGTGCGGAGAGAGTATCGGCGGTGGTGGACGGTGCGGACGGGGTGGACATGGAGTTCTCCCGGTCTGGCGTCCCCGTGTGAAAGACGTGCGGGCAGCACGGACTGCCCGTCGACGAACACAGTGATAAGCGGGGACTGTCTCCGTTTAGTACTCGGTAAGATACGGAGACAGTCCCCGGTTCGCAAGGAGTATCTGGATGGCGCAGGTCAGACCCATGCGCGCGGACGCCCGGCGCAACTACGACCGACTGCTGAAGGTGGCGGCGGAGTCCTTCGCCGAGCACGGGGAGAACGCGTCCCTCGACGACATCGCCAAGCGCGCGGGCGTCGGCTCCGGGACGCTGTACCGGCACTTCCCGACCCGGCAGGCGCTGCTGGAGGCGGCCTATGTCGAGCGGATCGAGGCGCTCGGGACCCGCGCCGACGAACTCGCGAAGGAACTGCCCCCGGGCGAGGCGCTGGCCGAGTGGCTGTACGAGGTGTGCGTCGGCACGATCCAGGTGCGCGGCATGAAGGCCCTGCTGGGCTCGGCCGTCGCGGACGGCAGCAATCGCGCGCTCACGGCCTGCGGTACGCATATGAAGGGCGCGGCGCAGCGGCTGGTGGAGGCGGCGCAGCGGGAGGGGACCCTGCGTCAGGACATCGAGCCGATCGAGGTCCTGCGGCTGGCCCACGGGGTGTCCACGGCCTCGGAGCTGGCGAACGGGCAGGGGAAGTACATCCGCCGCTATCTGTCCCTGCTGACGGACGGGCTACGGCCGGCGGCCGCCCAGGGGGAGTGAGCTGAACGCCGGGCGCCCCTCGCTCAGGGGCGCCCGCAGCGGTCGTAGGACTGTGTGGGGTGGTTACAGCGCCTGGGCGGCCGGCTTCACCATGCCCCGCACCGTGCGGGACTTCACGAAGTCGCCCATCGCGGTCATGTCCCACTCGCCGGAGAACTGCTTGACCAGCTTCGCCATCATCACGCCGGTCTGGGACTCCGCGTTGGTGAGGTCGAAGCGGACCAGTTCCTCGCCGGTCGCGGCGTCCAGGAGGCGGCAGTAGGCCTTGGCGACCTCGGTGAACTTCTGGCCGGAGAAGGAGTTGACCGTGAAGACCAGGCCGGTGACCTCCTGGGGGATGCGGCCGAGGTCGACGACGATCACCTCGTCGTCACCGCCGCCCTCGCCCGTGAGATTGTCCCCGGAGTGCTTGATCGCGCCGTTCAGGATCGAGAGCTTGCCGAAGTAGCAGCTGTCGATGTGGTTGCGCTGCGGGCCGTAGGCGATGACCGAGGCGTCCAGGTCGATGTCCTTGCCGCGGTACGCGGGCTCCCAGCCGAGGCCCATCTTGACCTGGGAGAGGAGCGGGCGGCCGCCCTTGACCAGGGAGACCGTCTGGTTCTTCTGGAGGCTGACGCGGCCCTTGTCGAGGTTGATCTTTCCGGCGCCGAGCGGCGGTGCGGCGGGCGGCGGCGGGGGAGTCGCGGCAGCCTGCGGTACGGGAGGTGCCACCGGGGTCTGCACCGTCGGGGCGGG